>DATNEZ010000294.1:0-15142 GCA_035606645.1 Binatia bacterium | reverse complement strand
CGAGGAAAGCTCGGCAGCGGGCATCGGTCACGCGTCACGCTCCATAGGAGGGATCGAGCCGCCGCACCCGTGCGGCCAGGTCGAGCCGCGCCCGGTTGCAGCGCGACTTGACCGTCCCGGTCGGAATGTCCAGGAGAACCGCGATCTCTTCTACCTTGAGCCCCTGGATCTCCTTGAGCATGAGGATTTCCCGGTCGGACTCGCTCATCTTGTCCATGGCCCGGTACAGGAGGTCCCGCGCCGAGCGGGCGACGGACGCCTCCTCGGGGGTGGGGGATGCGGACGGCAGCTGGACCGTCTCCTCGATGACCACGTCCGCCGCGGGAGGGCGCGCCTTCCGCCGCCTCAGGGCATCGATGCAGGCGTTGCGCGACAGGCGCAGCATCCACGGAAGGAACGCCTCCTCGCCGTGAAACGTGTCCAGCCGCTCGTAGATGCGGACGAAGATCTCCTGCGCCACGTCCCGCGCCTCCTCGGCATTGCGCATGTAATGGCAGGCGATGGCGTACGCGCGCCCCTGGAAACGGCGCACGAGCGCCTCCCAGGCGAGCTCGTCGCCCTGCCGGCACCGTTCGAGAAGCGTCGCGACTTCCAGCAAACCCTTCTCCCGCTTGGCCCTGAGCGCCCCCGGGGCCCCTGCCGCTTCCCTTGCCGCGGCGCTCGTCCCATAAGACGGACCGCGGCGTCCCGGGGTTCGGGATTTTTTCCACAGCCTGTCGAATTGTCCCACACCCCCGGACTCGGGGTATCATGTCGCCTCAACCCAAGCAGGAGGTGGACCGTGGCGCTACGCATCGGGGACGAGGCACCCAACTTTACCGCTCAGACGACCCAGGGACCGATCAAGTTCCACGAATGGATCGGGGACGGCTGGGCCATCCTGTTCTCGCATCCGAAGGACTTCACGCCGGTGTGCACGACGGAGCTCGGCTACCTGGCGGGACTGCAGCCGCAGTTCGAGCAGCGCAACTGCAAGATCATGGGGTTGAGCATCGATTCCGTCGACGACCACGGACGATGGGCCAAGGACATCGAGGAGACCCAGGGACACGCCGTCAGGTACCCGGTGATCGGCGACTCGGACCTGAACGTGGCCAAGCTCTACGACATGATCCACCCGGGCGCCGGCGGAGACGCCAAGGGACGGACCGCCCAGGACAACGCGACCATCCGCTCCGTGTTCGTCATCGGCCCGGACAAGAAGGTCAAGGCGATGCTCACGTATCCGATGAGCACCGGCCGCAACTTCGACGAGGTGCTGCGCCTGCTCGACTCGATCCAGCTGACCGCCAAGCACAAGGTGGCCACCCCGGTGAACTGGAAGCAGGGGCAGGACGTGATCATCGTCCCGGCCGTGAGCGACGACGAGGCCCGGCAGCGCTTCCCGGGCGGCTGGAAGTCGCCGAAGCCCTACCTGAGGATCGTTCCGCAGCCGAAGTAGCCGGCTGCATGTCGCGTTTCGCGGCCCTTCTTGCCATCGCGGTCCTTCCCTGGGGCGTATGCGCCGCGGGAGGTCCCGCCGCACCGGCCGGGGACGAGCCGGGGGGTTTCGTCGATCGGGACGGACGGACTCACGATCTCGCGGAGTTCTCCGGCTCCCTCGTCGTCGTCAACTTCTGGGCCACCTGGTGTCTTCCCTGCCGGGACGAGATGCCGCTGTTCGTCGACCTGGCGAGGCGCCGCGCCGCGGACGGCGTCGTGGTCGTCGGGGCCGCCGCGGACGGCCTGGCCGACGCGAAGGAGGTCGACCGGTTCGCCGCCGATCTCGGCATCGGATTTCCGATCTGGATGGAAGCGAGCATCGAGGACATGGCGCGCCTCGGGCTGGGGAGCGCCCTCCCCGCGACCGCCGTCCTGGACCGTGACGGACGGGTCGTCCTGCGGGTGAACGGCGTCGTCGACGGGCCGGGGCTCGATGCCTGGATCGACTGGCTGCTCGGCGACCGCGCCTCTCCTGCCCCACCCGTGCCGATCGACACGGGCGCCGGGGTGGAGCGACCCGGTCGGCATGGCCACGCCCACGACGAGCACGGGCACGACGAGCACGGCCATGCCCACGGGCCCGGCGTCGGCCTCGACGGCCCGTCGCTCGTCCCCAGCTGACCCCTCTGACCCGGCGAGGGCCGGGCGGTCCGGGGGACCGCCGAAGAGACGAAGACCCGCTGGATCTTCAGCGCGCGCTACATCCACATCGACGTGCCGCGGGCGAGCCGGCGCCTGACGCTGACCTACCGGTTCCTCCCCCGCCTCACGGCGGGTGTCGAGTACAACCCGCGCGCCGACGAGGTGGCGCCGCTGGTGAACTGGCTGGCGATCCCCGAATCGGCGAAGGGGCCGGCGTTGATGTTCGGCGCGAGCACCGACCGGCTCGGGACCCCATCCGGCCGCGCCTACTACGCCACCGTGAGCAAGAATCTGCAAGCCTGGCTCCGCGTGCCGATCGCGCCGTACGTCGGTGCCGCCTACGGCACCTACGACGATCGCCTGCGCGCCATCGGCGGGGTGAACGTCTCGATGACCGAGCGGTTCTCCGCCATGGTGACCTACAACGGCGAGGACATCCATTCGATCGTCAGCCTGACGCAGGGCCCCCAGACCTTTTCCCTCCTGTACCTGAACGGCGGGGACGTCGGCGCCGCCTGGAACGTGACCTTCTAGCAGGCGAATCGACCTCGGGTCTTTTCACCCCGCACATTCAGGTGTTCACCGAATCGCGTCCCGGGGCGCGATCGTCTATTGAAGGGGGCAAAAGGAGGGCACCATGACCCGATTGCCTGGCCGTGAGAACCCGTCCTTCCTGATCGACCAGATCGTCGCCCGCAAGCTTCCTGAGTACCTGGAGAGCGTCCGCGCGCGCTCGACCTTCGTGTGCCGTGAGGCGTATGATGCGCCACCATCGACCCGAGGTTCGGGACAAGGAGGCTCGCATGACGATTCGTGGGAGGATCCTCGCGAACGCAGCCTGCGCGTCGGCACTCGCATCGTTCCTCGTTCTGGCGCTGGGAGCGCAGGCATCCGGCGTGACCGGCCCGACCATGCAGGCGGCTCCCCCGCCGGCGGCGGGATCGCAGTTCTCAGGCCCCATCGCGTGTGACGCAGGTTCCCTGATCGCGGACGCTCTCGTCTCCGTGGAGCCGGGGGCCCCCCTGTCCACCCTGGACGGGGCCGATCGCGGCGGCCGAACGTGCCGCTGCAGCTGCGGATTCCCCTGCAAGTCGGACGCCGATTGCGGCGGGGCCATCGGGTCGTGCCGGGGCGGCATCAGCTGCTGCTGACGGGGACCTGATGGATCGAACTCCGACGCGCACCGGGGCGTGCATCGTCGGCGGCGGCCCGGCCGGCCTGCTTCTGGGCCTGCTCCTCGCCAGGCGCGGGGCCGAGGTCATCGTCCTCGAAGGGCACGAGAACTTCGACCGGGAATTCCGCGGCGAAGTCCTGCAGCCGAGCACGGCGCGGCTTCTCGACCAGCTCGGGCTTCTCCCGTACATCCTGGAGCAGGGGCACCTGCGGCTCACCGAGGGTCGGCTCCTCGTCCACGGCAAGCCGGCCGCCGGTTTCCACTTCAAGAGGGTCGCCCCGGACTATCCCTACGCCATCTGGATGCCGCAGCCGGTCTTCCTCGACGCCCTCGCGAGGAAGGCGCGCCCCTTCGCCGGCTTCCAGTGCTGGATGGGGGCGCACGTCAGCGAGATCGTGGAGGAGGGTGGCGCGGTCGTCGGGGTGCGGGGCACCCGCCATGGCAAGGAGCCGTTCGAGATCCGCGCCGACGTGGTGGTCGGCGCGGACGGGCGGCACTCGGTCCTCAGGCGGGTGGGCGGGTTCGCGACCGAGTACGAGCATCACGACTTCGACGTGATCTGGTTCGTCGTCGAGCCCCCGCCCGGCTGGTCGAAGACGATCTACTTCTCGCTCGGCGGGACGCCGCTTCTCCTGCTTCCGAAGTATCCCAACCTGGTGCAGGCCGGGCTCATCCTCCGCCCGGACGAGTGGCGGCACTGGCGCCAGGAGGGGGTCAAGGCCGTGGCCGAACGCATCGGCCGACTGAGCCCGCTGTTCAAGGAGTTCGCCTCCTCGCTGCACGACTTCACGCCGTTCTTCCCGTTGCCGGGGGTGATCCTCCTGGTCCGCGAGTGGGCGCGGGACGGCCTCCTGCTCATCGGCGATGCGGCCCACACCATGAGCCCCGCCGGGGCGATCGGGGTCAACGTGGCACTGTCCACGGCCGCGATCGCCGCGCAGGAGATCTATCCCCGGCTCGGCCGCGGTCCCATTCCGAAGAGCGCGCTCGCCCGGGTCCAGGAGCTGCGGATCGGAGATGTCAGGACCCTGCACCGGCTGCAGCGCACCGCCGGCCGCGCGCTCCTGGGCTCGGGAAGCGCGAACCCGGTCCTGCGCTTCCTGGTCCAGCACGCCTTCCCCATCGTCGCCCGCTCCGGGTTGTTCCCGATCATGCAGCGGCGCCTGTTCTTCGGCGCCCCGCTGCCGCCGCTCGACCCCGCGTTCCGCTTCGAGGCCTGAGGCTCAGCGGAAGACCTCCTTGAACATCTCGAGCATCTTCTCCCACGACTTCTGATCGGCGTCATGGTTGTAGGCCAGGGCGGCCATTCCGGCGGCGTCCGCGTGCGGGTTGGTGAAGCTGTGCCTGGCGCCCGGATAGCTGACCACCTCGAACTTCGCGCCGGCGGCCATCATCTCGCTCTTGAAGGCCTCCACCTGGGCCGCCGGGATCATCGGGTCGTCCTCGCCCGTCTGCACCAGGATCCGCGCCCTGACCTTCCCCGGCTCCGCGGGGCTCTCGGTGGCGAGCAGTCCGTGGAAGCTCGCGACGGCGACGAGATCCGCGCCCGCCCGCGCCTGGCCCAGGACCACGGCGCCCCCGAAGCAGTAGCCGATGGCGGCGATCCTGGCGGGGTCGACGCGGGAGTTCTTCTTGAGAAGATCCAGGGCCGCGTTGAAGCGCGCCGTCAGGACCGCGGGGTCCTTGGTCGCCTCGGTCATGAACGCCTCCGCGTCCTTCGGATGGGTCGTCACCTTCCCCTTGCCGTACATGTCGAGCGCGAACCCGACATAGCCCGCCTCCGCCAGCCGCTTCGCCTGGTTTCGGGCGTGCTCGTTGTGCCCCCACCATTCGTGCACGACCAGCACGCCGGGGCGCTTTCCCTTCACGGCGTCGTCCCAGGCGAAGAACCCCTGGAGCCGCGTCTCCCCCTGCCGGTACTCGACCTCCCGGGTCTTGATCGCGGCCGAGGCCGCCGATCCCAGGGCCAGCGATACGACCGCCACTGCCAACGCCCGTCCGGTGCGCATGGGAAATCCTCCCTGAAAATGCCCTACAAGCGTGGAGGTGGACACGGAGTTCCCCCAGTCGGAATCCACGTCTCAACCAGGTCGGGGGGCCTCCTGCCGCAACACCCCTTCGTGGGGCAATCTATGTAACTGATGGACAACATGTTAGCTGGACCGTCCAGAACATCACCTCCACGGAAGTAGGGCATTTTCATAAAGGGCGCGAGTAAAATCAACCGCGCAGGAAGTCCCGTCGTTCCGGCGCCCCTCTCGACAGGAGATCCGTCATGGAAACCTACTACCATCCGAAAGACCTCGCCCACTTCGCCGACATGGGGAAGGGGAACCCGGCCCTGTGGGAGAAGTTCCTGGCTTATTACGGCGCGGTCTTCGCCGCCGGGGCGCTGAGCGAGCGGGAGAAGTCGCTCATCGCGCTCGCCGTGGCGCACGCCGTCCAGTGCCCCTACTGCATCGACGCGTACACCCAGGCCAGCCTCGAGAAGGGATCGAACATCGAGGAGATGACCGAGGCGGTGCACGTCGCCTGCGCCATCAGGGGCGGCGCCTCGCTGGTGCACGGCGTCCAGATGCGCAACGTGGCCACGAAGATCTCGATGTAGGATGCCGGCATGCCGGTTTTGAGCCGAAGCCTCAAGGCCCGCGGCGAGACCCTCTCCTCGGCGGCCGAGCAGGTCCGCGTCCTGCAGTCACGGGAGGGCTTCCCGCGCTTCGAGGAGACGATGGCGCGGACGTCGTCGGGGCCGCTTGCGGCGACCGGGCTGGATGTTCTCCAGATCAATGTCGGCAAGCTCTGCAACCAGACCTGCCGCCACTGCCACGTGGACGCGGGCCCGGACCGCACCGAGTCGATGACGCGCGAGACGGCCGAGATGTGCATGGCTGCGCTGGCGCGGTCCGAAATCGGGACGGTCGACATCACCGGGGGGGCGCCCGAGCTGAACCCGAGCTTCCGGTACCTGGTCGCCGAGTCGAAGCGGCTCGGCCGGCACGTGATGGACCGGTGCAACCTGAGCGTGCTCCTCCTCCCCTCTCAGGCGGACCTCGCGGCGTTCCTGGCGCGCCATGCGGTCGAGATCGTCGCGTCGCTGCCTTCCATGGCCCCTGCGCAGACGGATGCCCAGCGCGGGGCGGGGGTGTTCGTGAAGTCGATCGAGGCGCTCCGGCTGCTGAACAGCCTCGGGTACGGCCGTGAAGGGAGCGGGCTGGTCCTGAACCTGGTCACGAATCCCGTCGGCGCCTTCCTGCCTCCCGCGCAGGGGTCCCAGGAGGACCGTTTCCGGCAGCGGCTCGCCGCCGAGCACGGCGTCGTCTTCAACCGCCTCTACACGATCACCAACATGCCGATCAGCCGCTTCCTCGAGTTCCTGCTCGAGTCGGGCAATTACGAGGGGTACATGCGGCGCCTGGTGGACGCCTTCAACCCCGCCGCCGCCCGGTCGGTCATGTGCCGGACGATGCTGTCGGTGGGCTGGGACGGGCGGCTCTACGATTGCGACTTCAACCAGATGCTCGAGCTTCCCCTCGTGCCCGGAATGCCGGCCCACGTCCGCGACTTCGATCCCGCCTCCCTGCGGGCGCGACGCATCGTGACGGGGAACCACTGCTACGGCTGCACCGCCGGCGCGGGCTCCTCCTGCGGCGGCGCGATCACCTGACCGGCGGAAGCCCCCCTCCCGGCTTGCACGGACCGGGGGCCGGCCTCATATTGACCCCGTGAAAACGACCGGAGTCGCCCTGGCCCTGATCCTGATCGCCGCGCCCGCCGCCGCGTTCGATGTGCCGCAGTCGCGCCAGGAGTTCACCAAGGCCGTGACCAAGGGGGCGCGGGGCGCCAAGGTGGAGACGTTCACGTCCGGGCGGGATTTCGAGACGATCTACCGGCTGGTCGAGAAGAAGGCCGCCGCCTGCCTCGACGTGACGGTGCAGCGAACGGCGTACGTCGGCTATGTGGAGAGGAGCTCCTCGGACTACAACCCGACCGTGCGCAGGGCGGGAACCGGCAAAGGGGAATTCGCGCTTCAGGTGGTCCACCGGCCTCGCGCCATCGGGGAGAATGCGCCGGCCGGCGGCCTTTTCATCATGGCGGCCGACATGCGCTCACTCGGCGGGGGGCGCACGGAGATCGTGTTCTACCAGCCGACCATCGGATTCAAGAAGATCGCCCGGACCGTGCAGTCGTGGCTCTCGGGTGAAGACGCCCCCTGCCCCAAGATGAAATAGCCTAGGAGCCGCTACCGGCCGCCCGCGCAGGGGCCGGGATGGTCGCCGTGGGACAAATGCACGGGGACCGCCGCCGCACCGACTTCGATCGTCTCCGGTTTCGCTCCCCCCACAGGCGCATGACACAGCGTGACGGTCCCCGGACCGTAGAGGCCGCGGGCCTTCTCCCAGGCGTTCCGTCCGATGCGCGAGCCGGCGATCCGCGAGGGGTAGTCGTCATAGTAAGGATGGATCCCGCCGAAGCGGCGCGACATGCCCGCCAGGTCGGCGGCGTCGAAATACGTCCCCCACTGCAGCTCGACGGTGCGGCTGGGACCGCGTTCGATCGTGAGGTACTGGTTCGCCGCCGCCACGAAGCTCCCCAGCCCTCCCGGCAGGAACGGCGTGCCGGTGATCGCCGCCAGGACCTCCGCGGCCGACCGGCTGAAGGTGCTGTGTCCCGAGGTGTAGCCGGGGAACGGCGGGGTGACGAAATTCCTCGGCATGTAGGGCAGCCAGGTCACGCCTCGCCTCCAGCGGGCCCCGCTCGCCTGGATGGTCGGATCGCCGGGGGGTCCGGCCCAGGCGCGGATCGCGATCTCCCCCCGGTACGCCGCGAGATCGGCGTGCCGGCCGCCGGGCTGGGAGGACTCCGCCGTGATGACTTCGATGAGGTCGGGGACGAGCGGCAGGCCGGCCGGGTTGTAACTCAGGAGCGACGGATCGGACGACTGACCCAGCCCGGCCATGTAGCGAATGAGCGTGATCGGCCGTGACGAGTCGTAGACGTTCTTGTTCCCCCAGGCCCAGATCGCGGCGTCGTGGACCGCGCCGTTGAGAGCCAGGTACACCTTCACGTCCCACTCGAGGTCGTTGACCAGCCGTCCGGTCCCGCCGATGCGCTTGCGCCCGCGCATCAGGGGATGGTCGGACACCGCGTTGGCGATGACGTTCCAGTGTCCGGGCGGCGTTTCGGACCGCGGGCCGTCCGCCCAGAACTCCGTGACGACGCGCTGAAAATCGGCGCGGTCGACCAGGTTCGGCGCATAGGCCGCGCCCGTGACCGGGTTCACGGGGTGCCCCGCGCCGTCGTCCACGCCGAGCGAGTTGTTGAGGATCGCCCCGGGGGAGATGTCGACGGTCTCCCCCTGCGACGTGTCGATGCGGCTGCTCAGCCGGATCAGCTCGACCATCGCGTCCTTGACGACGTCGTCCCCCGCGCCCCCCAGGTGCGGCTGCGGGCCCGGATCGAGCGGCAGGCCGGTCGCAGGGTTCCGGTCTTCGGGCCGAAGGGCGAACGGCTTCACGTCGGCCCAGCCGACGCCTACGAAGGACTGGATGGATCGGCCGAGCGGGATGCCGTTCTGCGTGACGAAGAAGTCGAACGCCAGGGGCTGCCAGTGGTTCGGATCGACGATCGGCCCGACGCCGGGGAGCTTGAAGATCAGCTCCGGATTCACCGGGACGTATCCGGTGTCGTCGGGATGGCAGAGACCGACCCCCTCGTTCGAGCCGTCGGCCTGGCCGTAGGCGATCAGGGCGGCGGCGATCCGGTTCCCGAGCGCAGCCGGCGCGCTCCCCTCGAGCGACGTGAACGACCGGTCGTAGCCCAGGGCGTCCATCTGGGCGTCGAACGCCGCCTGCGAGGCCGCGGCGTTGGGATGGCACGGCCTCCCATCGAAATCCACGTAGCCGGCCGGGAAGCGATACTTCAGAAGGCGGTAGGCGGCGAAGCTGATCGCCTCGGCGCGCGCCGCCTCGACGTCGGGCGCGCGCTGCTTCTCTCTCACCAGGTAGCCGACCGCCGTCGGTGACCAGGCCGCCCACGCGTCCCACATTCCGACCGAGAGGTGAAACAGGTTCCGCGCATGCACCGGAGGCTTCGGGATGTCGATGCGGATGGCGTCGAGCAGCCGCTCGTTCCAGAGGCGGGCGACGCTGGGCCCGGTGTCCGGGGGTGCGGCTTCCCGGGCGGCATGGGCCGGGAACGTCGCGGCCGCCAGCACCGCCGCCAGGACGACGAGGGACCTAGGCATGGTGACCCGGATGGGGCTCTCCTCAGCGTGTGAGCCCCTTTCTTACGGCGCGTCCGCCGTAGATGCAAGCGAAAAGAGACCCCGCCGCTTGCTCCCGATCCCCTGTTCGCGTAGGCTGGCGCGCCATGACCCGGACGCCGGCCGGAAAGAGCGCCGTTCTTTTCATCTTCACGACGGTGCTTATCGACACCGTCGGGTTCGGAATCATCCTCCCCGTCCTGCCCGCCCTGATCGTCCAGCTGACCGGAGAGGGGCTGAGCCGGGCCTCGGAGTACGGCGGCTGGCTGTGGTTCGTGTACGCCGTGATGCAGTTCTTCTGCGCCCCCGTGCTCGGGAACCTGAGCGATCGGTTCGGCCGCCGGCCGGTGATCCTCTACGCCCTGTCCGCGCTGGGCGTCGATTACCTGATCATGGGGCTCGCCCCGAGCCTCGCCTGGCTGTTCGTCGGCCGGACCGTCGCCGGAATGGCCGGCGCGTCGTTCACGCCAGCGTACGCCTATCTCGCCGACGTCAGCCCGCCCGACAGGCGCGCGCAGAACTTCGGGCTGGTGGGTGCGGCGTTCGGCATGGGGTTCATCATCGGGCCGGCCGTCGGCGGCCTGCTCGGGACGCTCGGCCCGCGGGCCCCCTTCTTCGCCGCCGCCGGCCTGTCGCTCCTGAATTTCGTGTTCGGACTGTTCGTCCTGCCGGAGTCGCTCCCGGCGGAGTCGCGGCGACCGTTCGACCTGAAGCGCGCCAATCCCCTGGGCACGCTGGTGCACCTGCGCCGGTATCCCACCGTGATCGGCCTGGCGGGCGCCTTGTTCCTCTGGCAGGTCGGGCACCAGGTGCTGCCGAGCACCTGGGCGTTCTACACGATGTTCAAGTTCGGCTGGTCGGAGGCCCAGGTGGGGGCCTCGCTGGCCTTCGTGGGGGTGATCATGGCGATCAGCACGGGAGGCCTGACGCGCCTGCTGGTGCCGCGCCTCGGGGAGCGGAAGGCGGCGCTCGCCGGGCTCCTGTCCGGCGCGGTCGCTTTCCTGGGGTATGCGTTCGCGACCCAGGGCTGGATGATGTACGCCTGGATGTTGGCGTGGCTCTTCGCCGGCCTCGTCCACCCGTCCATGAATGCGATCATGTCCCGGCTGGTCGCGGCCAACGCCCAGGGGGAGCTGCAGGGGGGCGTCGCCAGCCTGTTCAGCATCAGCGCCATCGTCGGCCCGCTGCTCATGACGCAGATGTTCGGAGCCTTTTCGGCCGCGAGTCCCCCCTGGCACTTTCCGGGGGCCGCGTTTCTCTGCGCCGCCGCGCTGGCGGCCGGCGCTGCGCTCCTGTTCGTGCGGGCCGTCCGCTCCGCCGCGGGGTCCGCGGCCTGAAGGGGCGCTTCCGGATCGGACCTACTGCGTGGCCGCGGGGTCCGGCGCGGTTTTTTCGGGGGGCGTGGCGCCGATCCAGTGCGCGTGCCCGATGAAATCCCGCACGACCTTCTCGGCGTCCTCCCCTTCTTCCTGGGCCACCGCGGCGAGGACGTGGTGCAGATCGTGGTTCTCTCCGTCCACGACGAAGTAGTGGATGATGGAGACCGGCACGCCGCTCTTGTTCGTGCCGAGCCCGACGAAGCGGAACCCCTGGAAGGGGGCCGGGATGTCGGCGTCATCCTTGGCCACCGTCAGTCCCTGGCCGCCGAGCGCCTTGCGGAACTCGGACCGGAACTCCCCCGGCTCCTCGAGGAGGCCCTGCGGGTAGGCGAAGACCGTGACCCGATGCCCGCTCGAGTGCCACCACTGCGACCGGGCGGTCTTGTCGTCGCTGAAGACTTCCCAGTCCCCCGTCTTGCGGCTGCCGTGCCAGGCGGAGTCCACGCCGCCGATGTCCAGGTCGCGATCCACCACGGGCCGCGCCGATCCGGCCAGGGGCAGGACGCCGACCACCAAAAGCGCCGACATCAGGCCGCCGATCATCGCGAGCCGGCCGTATCCGGTGCGGGCCGAGGCGGTCACCGGCTTGCTGCGCGACACCAGGATCTGGCTCAGGTGCACGCTCTCGAGCTTGGTCAGGAAGAACAGGATCCCGCCGACCGCGAACACCGCGGCGATGCCGTCCGGCTCGGTCTGCAGGAGCATCAGCAGGAAGACGCCGTACAGCACCACCTCGCCGAAGAAGTCGGCGAAGGCCAGGAAGGGATGGCCGGCATACAGCAGGCCGGCGCCCGGAAAGGCGAGCGACAGGGCCGCCGCCAGCCGCGAGGTGCGGAACTCGGTCCGGCAGGCGTCGCACGACTTCGGATTGGCGGGGACGCCCGCGCCGCACTGGGGACAATGCCAGATCGGCACCTTCCGCGCTCCCGTGGCTCCCTCCTGCATCAGGCGCGGGTGCAGGCGCTTCAGCAGGAGATCGAGGAGTTTCTTGTCTCCGCGGACCGGAACGCTCCAGCTCTGCTTCTTGCCGTCGACGGGAACGAGCGACAGCCTGCCGAAGCGGATCTTGAGCTCGCGGACGCTCGACCAGGGGTAGGACCGCACGCGCGTCCCGGCCTTCTTGCCGCGCACCCCCAGCAGCACCTCGATCAGCCGCGAGTCGGTGAGGACCAGGACCACTTGATGATAGGTCATGGCCATGTAGCCGAGCGCCACGCAGGTCAGCAGGGGCGGGACCTCCATGCCGTGCGCCACGTAGAGGACGTGCTCGTCCTGGCGCAGCAGGCGTCCGACCAGGGGCAGGACCGCCTTCCACTGCTCCAGCCTGCCGCGCTGCACGCGGGCGCTCAGGAAGGTCGAGGCCCCCGGGAAGAGATCGGACGGGCCCCGGGATTTGGCCGTCTCCGCCAGGGGCCGGTCGGCCAGGGGGCCGAGGTACTCGGGTTCAATCTTGTGATCGCGCGCGCCCGCAGGAATCATGGTGGTCCACCTCCGCGCGTGAGAACATGCGGCCGCGACCGGCCCACGTCAAGGGTTTCAGAGGATTCTGGACTTCTCCCTGCGAGTGCCTATCTTGGTATCAGGCACGGTGTTGAACGGCTCACCAGACCCGGGGGTCTGAGTTGCTCGGAGCATCGGTTGACGAAGGCGTCCTCGGAATCCGTCTCCTCTCCTGATTTCAAGGCTCTGTTCGAGTCCGCCCCGGGCCTCTACCTCGTCCTGAGCACCGGGCTGACCATCGTGGCGGTGAGCGAGCCCTACCTGCGCGCCACCATGACCCGCAGGGAGGACATCCTCGGGCGGCACCTGTTCGAAGTCTTCCCCGACAACCCCGACGACCCGGCGGCCTCCGGGGTCCGTAACCTGAAGGCTTCGCTGCAGAGGGTCCTGGAGACCCGCGCCGCGGATGCGATGGCGGTGCAGAAGTACGACATCCGGCGGCCGGAGTCCGAGGGGGGCGGGTTCGAGGAGCGGCTCTGGAGCCCCATGAACTCGCCGGTGCTCCAGGCGGACGGCACCCTCGCCTACATCATCCACCGCGTGGAGGACGTGACGGAGTTCATCCGGCTGAAGCAGCGCGGCGTCGAGCAGGACAAGATCGCGGACGAGCTGCGCACCAAGGCGGGCCGCGTGGAGGCCGAGGTCTTCCAGCGCGCCCAGGAGCTGCAGGAGGCGAACCGGCGGCTGCGCGTCGCGAACGAGGAGATGGAGACGCAGGAGAAGGAGCTGACGGAGCTGTACGGCAGGCTGCACCGGCTGGACGAGCTCAAGAGCCAGTTCTTCGCCAACGTCAGCCACGAGCTCCGGACCCCGCTGACCCTGATCCTCGCGCCGGTCGGGAAGATGCTCGCCGCCGCCGATCTCCCTCAGGCCCACATGCGGGATCTTCAGGTCGTGGAGCAGAACGCCCGCGCGCTCCTCAAGCACGTCAACGACCTGCTCGACATCTCGAAGCTGGACGCCGGGAAGGTGGCCCCGAGCTACGCCGACGTGGATCTTGCCCGGCTGGCGAGCCGGACGGCCGCCCTCTTCGAGAGTCTCGCCCACGACCACGGCATCCGCTTTTCCGTCGAGGTTCCCGAATCGCTTCCGGTCCAGGTGGATCCCGACAAGGTGCAGCGGATCCTCATGAACCTGCTGTCGAACGCATTCAAGTTCACGCCCTCGAACGGAACCATCTGCTGCTCCGTCGGCCAGGGGCCCGGCCCCGGACAGCCGCAGGCCGCGGCGGTGGCGACCCTGACCGTCTCGGACAGCGGTCCGGGGATTCCGGAGCACCTGCGCGGGGCGATCTTCGAGCGCTTCTTCCAGGTGGAGGAGTCTTCCACGCGCAGCATGGGCGGGACCGGCCTGGGCCTGGCGATCGTCAAGGACTTCGTCGACCTGCACGGCGGCTCGATCCGGGTCGACGCGGCCCCCCAGGGGGGCGCGCGCTTCGTGGTGGAGCTGCCCGTGAAGGCCCCCCAGGGCATGGCGGTGCGCCCGGAGGGAATGGCGGCGGACGCGTCGTCCCAGGCAACGATCCAGGCGGAGCCGAGGCGTGCCCCCTCGAACGGGACGCCGGAGCCGCAGGGAGATGCCGGGCAGGACCGGCCGCTGATCCTGGTCGTCGAGGACAACCCCGATCTGAGCCGCTTCATCCGTCAGACGCTCTCGGCCGAGTACCGCACCGAGGGGGCCGCGGACGGCGCCGAGGGCCTCGCCAGGGCGGAGGCCCTGCGGCCGGACGTCATCGTCAGCGACCTCATGATGCCCGGAACGAGCGGCGCCCAGATGCTCAAGGAGCTCCGCGGCAGGAAGGACCTCTGCGCCATCCCGGTGGTCCTGCTCACCGCCCGGGCGGACGAGGAGGCCCGCGTCACCCTGCTGCGCGAAGGGGCGCAGGACTACCTGGTCAAGCCGTTCTCCCCCCGGGAGCTCCTCGCCCGCGTGGGGAACCTCGTCCTCATGACACAGACGCGGGCCCGGCTGGAGAAGGAGATCGAAGAGCACCGCCGCGCCGAGGAGGCGGTCCGTCGCCTCAACCGGGAGCTCCAGGAGCACTCCGCGCGGACCGAGGCGATGAACAAGGAGCTCGAAGCCTTCAGCTACTCGGTGTCCCACGACCTGCGCGCGCCGCTCCGGAGCATCGACGGCTTCAGCCAGGCCGTGCTCGAGGACTGCGGGCCGAGCCTGGACGACCAGGGACGCAAGAACCTGGAGCGCGTCCGCGCCGCGTCGCAGCGCATGGGGCAGCTGATCGACGATCTGCTCGGATTGTCGAGGCTGACCCGGGCCGAGATCAGGGTCGAGCGGATCAACCTCAGCGACCTGGTGAGGCGCGTCGCCGAGGACATCGGCAGGAGCCAGCCGGAGCGGGCGGTCGAGCTGTCCATCCAGGACGGGCTGGTGGCCGAGGGGGACCCCCGGCTCCTCCGGGTGGCGCTGGACAACCTGCTGCGCAACGCGTGGAAGTTCACGGCCAAGAAGAACGGCGCGCGCATCGAGTTCGGATCCAACCAGAAGAACGGCACGCCGGCCTTTTTCGTCAGGGACAACGGCGCGGGGTTCGACATGCGGTACGCCGGCAAGCTCTTCGGGGCGTTCCAGCGGCTGCACTCCGCCAACGAGTTCGCCGGCACCGGGATCGGTCTCGCGACCGTCCAGCGCATCATCCAGCGCCACGGCGGGGAGATCTGGGCCGACGCGCAGCCCGGGAAGGGC
>DATNEZ010000291.1:0-8464 GCA_035606645.1 Binatia bacterium | reverse complement strand
GGCCGCCTCGACCCCCTCCCGGAGCGTCACGACGAGCGCTTCGATCATCCGTGCACCTTGCGCGGGGCGGCGCCCGCCCGGCCCTCGCCGGCGCACGACGCGCAGAAGCCGCGGATCTGGTGCGTATGGCCGGTCATGACGAACTTCTTCCGGCGGCAGACCTCCTCCTGGATCCGCTCGACCTCGGCGCTCTCGAATTCGAGGATGTCCCCGCAGCCGAGACAGACCATGTGATCGTGGTGGTGGCGCCCGACCATCAGCTCGTACCGGGCCTGGCCGCCGGCCATCTCGACCTTGTGGATCAGCCCCGACTCGACCAGCCGCGGCAGGGTGCGGTACAGGGTGGCGCGCGACACGTGGTGCCCCGAACGGCGCAGGCGCGCCAGCAGGTCGTCCACGTCGAAGTGGCCGCGCACGGACAGCACGTCGTCCAGGATGGCGCGCCGCTCCTTGGTCATCTTGAGACGGCGCTGGGACAGGAACCTGGCGAACCGATCGATGGCCTTCACCGCCCCCTCCGGGCCCGGTTCTAGTTGCAACTCAGTCTCAAGTATGGACCGGCCGGTCCGGCCTGTCAAACCTCTTCGGGCGGGCGCGTCCCACGGAAGGCGACGTACAGCAGGATGTCGTAGACGACCTTCATGGCCGATCCGATCACCAGCGGGGTCATGAGCGACAGCCCCCCCATGAACCATCCGGCGAAGGCCGGCGCGACGGCCCAGGCGCCGACCCGGACGAGGTGGGTGACGCCGGACGCCACGGTGCGCTCCGACGGCTGCACGACCGCCATCACGTACGACTGGCGGGTCGGCACGTCCATCTCGACGAGCCCCTCGCGCAGCAGGAACAGGAGGGCCGCGATCGGGAAGCTCGGAGCGTACGCCACGGTGATCAGCAGGAGGCTGGAGGGGATATGGGTGAAGACCATCGTGTTGACCAGCCCGATGCGGCGGGCCAGCCACGCCGCGCCGAGGTGGGACAGGGCGTTCAGGAGGCGCGCGCCGAAGAAGAGCGGGCCGAGGACCCCCACCCCCACCCCGAATCGCTCGTAGAAGAAGAAGCTCAGGAGCGCCGTGGTCAGGAACCCGCCCGCCAGGCTGTCGAGCGCGAAGAGCGACGAGATGCGCCAGAGGACCCGTCGCGTCGCCGGCGAGACGCGGCGCGCCTGCGCGTGATCGCGGGACGGCTCGACGAGAGGCGAAAGGCGGAGGTACAGCCCGGCGCAGACCAGCATCAGGACGGCGTAGAAGCCGACGCTCGCGCGGTACGAGCCGACCTCCGGCGCGCCCAGGCCGCACAGCAGCGCCGGCAGCCCCGCCAGCAGCCCGCCGACGGCGTGGCCGATGTCCTGCAGGACGTTGTACCAGGCGAAGGCGCGCGTGCGCCCCGCGTCGCCGACGGTGGCCGGCAGGATCACCTGGTCGAGGATGAGCGCTGCGCCCCGGTCGCGCCCCATGCCGTTGACCATCCCGAGGAAGGCGGCCGCTCCCGCCGCGAAGGGATGGCCGGTGACCGCGAAGGCGCATCCCCCGAGGAACGACAGCAGCGACACGGCGATCAGCGAGCGCCGGCGGCCGGTCCGATCGCCCCACAGGGTCACGAGCAGCGCGGCGGCGGCGCACCCGAACAGGCCCGCGCCGACCACGTAGCCGATGTGCGCCGGATCGAACTCCAGCTGGGCGAGGTACACGCCCATGAGGACGCCGATCATGCCGGTGGCCAGGGCCCGGACGAAGGCGGTCGTGTAGAGGACGACCCGGTCGGTCACGCGGGCATCCTAGCACCCCCGCTCGCGCGGATCGGTCATTGACTTTTCCTGGAATCGTGGCATATATGCGCCTGTCAATCTGCCGACAGCCCTGCTCAGGCCACTGGACCGTCCAGGCGTCCTTAACCTCTACCTCCGGAGGGAGAGAGTCATGAGACACGCCGTACGTTTCCTGCTCGTCGTCGTATCCTGCGTTGCAGTTTCCGGGTTCCTGGGGGCGGCCCCGGCCCCGCCCAGACAGAACGATCCTGGCAGCTCCGGGCCGGTCGGCCAGGGGAATCCCGGAGTCCTCGCCCCGGCCTCGAACCTGTGGTTCGTCGAGCTCACCAGCGCCCCCCTGTCCGAGGGGCTCTCCTCCTCGGCATCGGCCTCCGACACGAACGCGTATCGCCAGAACCTGCAGCAGGAACGCCAGGCCTTCCGGAACGCCGCGGCCCAGGCCGGTGTCAAATTCAAGGAACGCTTCACTTACGAGAATCTGTGGAACGGCCTGTCGGTGGAGGTGAAGCCGACCGATCTGCTGAAGCTTTCGACCGTCGCGGGTGTCGCCAACATCTGGCCGGTCGCCATCGTCGAGGCCCCCGATCCGGCCGTGGCGATCCCGATTGACGGGAGCGCCCCCGAGCTGTTCACCGCCATCGGAATGACCGGCGCCGACCAGGCCCATGTCGCCGGGTATACCGGAGCCGGCATCAAGGTGGCCGTCATGGACACCGGCATCGACTACAACCACCCCGATCTCGGGGGCGGATTCGGTCCGGGATACCGCGTCGTCGGTGGCTACGACTTCGTCGGGGACGCCTTTAACGGCTCGAACACCCCGCAGCCCGACAACGACCCGATGGACTGCAACGGCCACGGGACCCACGTGTCCGGCATTCTCGGCGCGAACGGCGGCGTCGTGGGGGTCGCCCCGGACGTGACGTTCAACGCCTACCGGGTGTTCGGCTGCGCCGGCTCGACCACGAGCGACATCATGCTCGCGGCCATGGAGCGCGTCCTGGCCGACGGCAACCAGATCCTCAACATGAGCATCGGCTCGGCGTTCTCGTGGCCGAACTATCCGACGGCGCGCGGCTCCGACAACCTGGTCAACCGCGGCGTCGTGGTGGTCTGCTCGGCCGGGAATTCCGGCGCCAACGGCCTCTACTCGATGAGCGCGCCGGGCGTCGGCAAGAAGGCGATCGGCAGCGCCTCCATCGACAACAACCAGGTGCACCTGCCGGCCCTGCGGACCGGCGCCGGCAGCCTCGTGGGTTATGCCGCCATGGCCGGCGCGCCGGTGGCGCCGACCTCCGGCACCTTCGGCATCGTGAACATCGGGCGGGCCTGCAACGGCGACGCCATCCCCGCCGGCGTCCCGGGGAACATCGCGCTCGCCGTCCGCGGCACCTGCTCGTTCCGCGAGAAGGCGATCAACGCCATCAATGCCGGCGCATCGTCGGTCCTGATCTACAACAACGCCGCGGGGATCTTCTTCGGCACGGTGGCCCTGGCCGGCGCGCCGAACCTGACCCGGCCGGTCTCCGGCCTCTCCCAGGCGGACGGACAGCTGATCGTGTCGCAGCTCCCGACCACCGGGGAATACACGACCCTGTTCGCCGACTCGGCGGTTCCGACCGGCGGCCTGGTGTCGTCGTTCAGCTCCTTCGGCATGAGCCCCGACCTGACGCTCAAGCCGGACATCGCCGCCCCCGGCGGACTCATCTTCTCGACGGTCCCGCTGGCGCAGGGCGGATACGGCGTCAACAGCGGCACGTCGATGGCTTCGCCGCACGTCGCCGGCTCGGCGGCGCTCCTGCTGCAGGCGCACCCGAACACGCCCAGCCAGGTGGTGCGCGACATCCTGCAGAACAGCGCGTCGCCGCGTCTCTGGTTCGGCAACCCCGGTCTCGGCCTGCTCGAGAACACGCATCGCCAGGGGGCGGGGATGGTCAACAGCCTCGCCGCGATCAACGCGACGACGCAGGTGACCCCGGGCAAGCTGTCCCTCGGCGAGACCGGAGCGGGACCGGTGACCCAGACCATCACCATCGAGAACAAGGGGGCGGCCGACGTGACGTATAGCCTGTCGACCGTCGCGGCGCTCGCCACCGGCAACCGGACCTTCACGCCGCAGTTCTTCCAGGGCGCGGCCGGTGTCGCCTTCAGCGCCAACCCGGTGGCCGTCGCCGCCGGCTCGAGCGCCGACGTCGACATCACCTTCACCGAGCCGGCCGGCCTCCAGGAGCGCTCCCAGTACGGCGGATTCATCGTCATCACGCCGCAGGGGGGCGGGCAGGTCGAGCGCGTTCCGTACGCCGGCCTGAAGGGGGACTACCAGTCGGTCCTGGTCCTCAATCCGGCCGCCTCGTCGTTCGGCAACCCCCTGCTCCGCGGCACGAACACGGTGGGGGCGAGCGGCCCGGCGACGATCACCAACACCAACGCGGCGTTCATCCTGGTCCATCTCGATCACCAGGTCCGTCGCCTGCGGCTGGAAGTGTTCGCGACCGGCGGCCGCGCGGCGGGCCGGCTGGCCGAGATCAACTACGTCGGACGCAATTCCACCCAGGACGAGTACTTCACGCTCGCCTGGGACGGGGCCGACCCGCGCAGCAACGGCTTCCTGGCGAACGGCACGTACGTCGTGCGCCTGTCGGTCCAGAAGGCCCTCGGCGGCGACGCCCCGGGCGACTGGGAGACCTGGACTTCGCCGGTCATCACCATCGATCGCAACGGCGGCGGGGAGCCCCAGCCGTAGAACCGGGCCCCTGCCCGGCTGAACTGAAGGGCGGCGATCGCCACGAGCGGTCGCCGCCCTTTTTTTGGACCCTCCCCCGGTTCCGTTGACACGGCACGGCACGAAACCTAGGTTTAGGCCGGTGACGACCAGGGAGGTAATCCGATGACACGAACGAAATCAGCGTGGGTCCTGTCCGTCGTTGCGACGGTGTCGGCGCTTCTGATCGTGCAGGCGCCCCGTCCGGCCGCGGCCTCCGAGCTGGAGCGCTCCGTCGAGTCGCGCTGGCGCGGGGCCTGGATCCTCACCAGCGTGGACACCTACTCCGATTGCTCCGGGATCCACACCAACAACCGGGTCAACGGGAGCCTGGTCACGAGCCGGGGCCGCATGCGGTTCCGCCCGGGAGAGATGGCGCAAGTCGTCAAGGTCGACCTGAAGCGCTCGCGTCTCGATCTGATGCTCAGCCTGCCGGAGCCGATCCTGACGTCGTTCCAGGACGGGCCGTTCACCCTCTACAACGAGGCGCGCTGCCTCATGGAGCTGGAGGTCGAGCTGCCGCGCGAGGTCGTGTCCGGGTCCAATCTGGACGGCATCGACACCGCGCTCCGCCCGATCCTGAAGCGCCACACCAGCCAGGACGAGGCGCTGCAGGCCAAGGACTGGAACCGCAGGAAGCGCGACGCCTACCCGGCCGACTACGACCGGACCCTCGCCGAGCATGCGGCCTGGAAGGCCGAGCAGGCGAACGCCGCCGTCCAGGCGCGGATCGACCAGGCGATGACCGAAACCTCCCGCCTGACGGATCGCGTCTCGGCGGACGCCGACTATCTCAAGGGGTTCGCGGCCGGCATCGCGGCGATGCGCGCCGTCGACCTCGGCCGCTGCGGCGACCTCATGAGCCGGGATTTCTCGAGCCTTCCCCCCGGGCCGGCGCGCGTCGCCGTCGCCGGGTTCACCGGAGAGGCGGCCAGCCGGTACAACAACGGCTACCAGGACGGCGAGCGCCTGGTGTTCGGGCTGGAGTCGCTGCGCCGCCTGCCGCAGTGCATGGTGCAGGTGCCTGAGAGGCCGCGCCCGCACTGACGGTCAGCGGATCCGGTGGGTCTCCACCACGGTGCTGAACGATCGGCCGTCGACGTCCATGTAAAGATGGCGCTCCGTGACGGACAGCGCGATCCGGGTCCGGCGCTGCATCGCCGAGGCGATCGACTCCACGAAGCCGCGGCCGAAGGAGTGGACGGGGATCGTGTCCGCCCGGTGGATGTTCTTTCCGTTCAGCTCCGCCAGAACCTGCACGACGTCCCGGTGGGTGTACACCGCCGCCCGGCCGGCGAGCTTGCTCCCGCGATGCAGACGTTGCGCGTCGGGCAGTCCGACTTCGATCCAGGCCGTGATGCGGCCGGTCAGATCGCGCACCAGGATGGCCGGGCTCTCCCCCGCCGCGATCCCTTCGGTGAGCTCGATCCCCTGGACATATTCGAGGCAGAAGGCCAGGTAGCGCGTCACCATGAACTCGAGGGTCTCGGAGGGCTGCCGCGCCATCCGCACGGACAGGCTGACGTACGTGCCGCGATCGACGTCCGAGAGCTCGGTGTCCATGCTGTAGATCGTCGCCGTCAGGGCCATGGCCCAGTATCTCCCGGAAAATGCCCTACAACCGTGGAGGTGGACCGGCTGCGCTCCCTCGGCAATTGGGGGCTTTGATCGGGGCGGGGGTCCTCCTGCGGCAAAAGCCTTTGGTCAAACCGAATATATACTTGAAACTCAAGGAGTTAGTCGACCCCTACACGAATCCACCTCCACGGAAGTAGGGCATTTTCAGTATCCTCTACGGAGGAGGATCGGGGACCGACATGGCCGCCGGGCGGATCATCAACGTGTTCATCGAGCCGAATCCGAACTGTCCGGAGGGCTGCTCGCAGCGTTTCCAGGCGACGTCCGGGTCCCGGCTCGTGAGGTTGATCCGCTACTCGACGGGAGGGGACGACACGACCCTCTGCGACGTCGCCGGCTGGTCGAGCGAGAAGGCCGGCACCCCCTGCCCCGCCCGCGCCGTCAGCGTCGAGGACTCGGGCGCGGGCGTGGCGACCCTGGTGTACGGGGGGGACTGGGGCCTGCGCCTCGAACCGCGCGACGGCCGCGCGCCGTTCGGCGAGCCCTATCTGCTGCTCGACGCGGACGCGATCGTCGAGTGACGGCCCGGCCGCGGCCGGGCTTCAGGGCGCCGCCTCGGGGACGATATCGATCACGGTGATCTCCGGCCTCGCCCAGAACCGCACCCGCGGCGCGTCCCCCCCTTCCAGCCCGACGCCCCTGTTGACGTACATCCACATCCCGCCGGCCCGGTAGAGCCCCGACTCGTATTGCTTGCCGTACTTCGACAGCGTGATGATCGCTCCGTACAGCGGCAGGGCGACCTGGCCGCCGTGCGTGTGCCCCGCGCAGAGAAGATCCACCGCGGCGGCGCGGTCGGCGGGAACGACGTCCGGATACGGGTAGTGATACAGAAAAATCGTGAGATCGCCCGCGGGCACGTCGGCCAGGGCGGCCGCCGCGAGGCCCTCGTGCCCCACCGCCACGCCCGCCATCCAGACCCGCCGGTCGCCGAAGCGCACGCTCTCGGCCCGGCCGTCCAGCTCATGCACGCCCGTGCCGCCGAACAGATCCACGTCGTGCCAGTACCACGCGTCCCAGTTCCCGCGGACCGCGAACGTCGGGGCGATGCCGGCGAGCCGATTCATGAGCCGCCTGAAGACCGGCAGGGCCGCGGGAGAGTTGATCGAGTCGCCCGTGTAGACGATGACGTCCGGCTTCTCGGCGGCGATCAGCCCCGGTAGACGCTCCTCCAGGCGCGGCGCGGGATCGCTGTGGACGTCCGAGATGTGGACGATGCGGAGCGGCGGGGATCCCACGGGCAGCCTGGCCGAGGGGATCTGCGTGCGGGTGACCGCCGGCCAGTAGGGCTCGATCCAGTAGCCGTAGGCGACGCACGCGCCGCCGAGCGCCACCAGCGGCAGGATGCATCGTCCCCGGAAGGACCGGCGTCGATTCCGATCCACGGGCGACTACCGGGACCGGCGCCGCGCCCCCTTGGGAGCGGCATCGAGCGCCCGCCACAGGTACCAGCTCGCGACGGTGCGGTACGGGCGCCACTTCTCGCCCCGACGCAGGACCTGGGCCGGCGTCGGGAGGGCGCGTGTCTCGAACGTGCGCGCGAACCCCTTGCGGATGCCGTAGTCGCCCGCCGGCAGGACGTCGGGACGGCCGAGGCGGAAGATCAGGAGCATCTCCGTCGTCCAGCGGCCGATGCCCCGGATTGTGGTCAGCCGGGCGACGATCTCCTCTTCATCCATTTTCTTCAACGCGGACAGCCGCGGCACGGTGCCGTCCAGCGCGGCGCGCGACAGGTCCTTGAAGGCGGCGACCTTGGCGCGCGACAGGCCGGCGGCGCGCAGCCGCTCGTCCGAGGTGCCCAGGATGTCCCCGGGAGACGGGAAGCGCTTCGGCTTGTACAGGGCCACGACGCGCCCGAGGATGGTGGCGGCCACCTTGCCGGTCAGCTGCTGGTAGACGATCGCCTCGGCCAGGGCCTCGAACGGGCTCTGCAGCGTCTCGACGGCGAGACGGCAGGGACCGATGCGCGCGATCAGGCGCCCGAGCCGGGGATCGGATTTCGCGAGGATTCGCGTGGCCTCCATGGCCGGGCATGATAACCCGGCCGTGACCAGGAGGTCGACATCCTGTCCGCCGCGACCTAGAACGCGAAGGCGACCCCGATCCCGAAGTACTCGATCTCGACCGTGAAGAACTGGCCGAACGGGGCGTGCCCCTTGTAGTACTCCAGGAGCGCCTGCAGCGAGCGGGCGTCGCCGTAGGGGCTGCGGAACATCAGGCCCGCCTTGAAGCTCACGTCGCGGTCCCAGCCGGTCTCGTTCCAGGCCTGCACGTCGAGCCCGGCGACGATCCGCGAG
>DATNEZ010000280.1:0-7637 GCA_035606645.1 Binatia bacterium | reverse complement strand
CGCTCGGCATCTTGTGGCGACTGGGGAGGAAGGACCTGGCGGTCTGGTACCGCAACGAGCGCCGTGTGTCAGCGCCGGCGCCCGACGAGACGCGATCCGGCGGGAGCCGACTTGAGTGCGGCCCGGGTGGAGCTCCCGCCTAGAACTCCCGCTCGAGCGTGTTCCCGCCCGTGATGATCCGCAGCGTCGAATTCAGCGTGGCCTCGTCGTTGTCGAACCCGCCGTGCGACGTGGCCCGCGACGCGAGCTTGATCCCGCCGGGGACGCCGACCGAGTAGATGACCGACGGGCCATCGGCGACGGCCGGCTTCCCGAGCGCCTTCCGGATGGTACCGTCGGCGGCCAGGAATTTCTCCATCCCGAGAAGCGCGTCGTGATTCCCTTCCTCGAACGCCTCGGACACCAGGTAGAGCAGGCTCTTGTGGTAGGCGGGGCCGACCGAATCGGCCCGCTCGGTCTCGTCGTTCATGTTGAAGATCGCCAGCTGCTCGATGCCGCGTCCGACGTGCGGAAGGATATGGGACTTGAACAGCTCCGTCCTGCAGGCGGCGGCGTACAGGGTCAGTGTCTTGATCGGCACCTTCGCGTTCGCGAGCAGGGGGATGAAGTGGGCGAAGAAGATGCTGCCGGCGCTGTGGCCCACGAGGTGCAGCTCCAGGTCGTCCTGTCCGGCAAGGCGGGCGGCGATCCGGGACGCGACGAAGCGCGCCCCGCCGTCGGCATCGGCGCTCGCGCGCTGGGCGTTGTCCTTGATCTGACGCCAGATCGGCCGGCCCAGCGGCCGGGCGCCCAGCTCGACCGCTTCGTCGAGCAGATCCTTGAAGCGCTCCTTCAGGTCGGGCCGCCAGCCCATGAGATGGTCGCGCCGAAACGCGTCCTGGACGATTCCCCCGCAGGACTCCATGAACCCGGTGTGCCAGATGAAGCTGAGCGGGTACATCCGGTTCGCGAGGAAATACGGCTGCAGGCTGGCGATGCGCGACGCGGCCTCCTTCTCGTTGTTCAGCCCGCCATGGGCGTAGAGGACGATCTTCTTCCTCTTCCCGGGCCAGCCGGCCGTCCGCGCGGCGATCTCCTGCCCGATGATCCGCTCGACCTCCTGTCCGCCGGTCGCGTAGCGGCCGGTCTTCTCGAACCGGCCGTCGTTCCCCAGGCTGACGTAGTGGGGCCTGATCTCGGCCTGCACCACCTCCTCATGAGGGATGTAGTCGAAGGTCGAGACCCGCCCGCCCGACGCCTCCCCCCCGACCGCGGTGCGGGTGGACGGTACGCCGAGCCGGGCGACCCAGCAGTCGTAGCTGTTCTCCAGCCAGTCGTCGTAGCCTATCCGGCAGAACCCCTTCAGCCCCCACTTCGGCCCCCAGGAATTCTGGACCCAGAACCCCACCTCGTCGTAGCCGACGATGGCGAACGCATGCCCACCGGCCTTCGTCTTGCTGAACGGAATCTGCCCGGTCTTGGGATTGACGTCGTACCAGCCCTCGTGCACGTCCGAGCTGGCGTAGAGCACTCCGACCTCGCGCAGCGCGCTGTGCATGTGGTTCAGGTGCAGGTGCCGCACGCGGAAATAGGACCCGAGCGGCCGGCGGCAGGCGTCCAGCTCGCGCTCCTTCGTGAACGGGCCCGGCTCCTTCTCCACGTATCGCCAGAGCGCGTCCCGGCAGACGCCGTGGCGGAACCACCCCTTCATGGCCCCGCGGATGCTCGATCCGTCGTAGTTCTCTCCGCGCCACTCGTCGTAACGCTTCGCCATCTCGTACAGCATGCGGGGGCTGACCAGGTCCTTCATCGGCGGCGGGTACACGCGGTTGCAGAAGAGAAAATTGACGACCGCCGCGAGGCCGAATCCGGTGCAGGCCCCCTCCTGCTTCTGGTCGAGGATCCTCGGCACCTTCTTCCGGTTGTCGAGCCGGAAGGGGAGCTCGACGAGGCTTCCCTCGTACATGAGGTCGCGCAGATCGAGAGGGTCCTTCGTCACGCCGGTGAACGGGCGTTCCTTCCTGAGGGTCGCGATGCGTGCCTTGGGGGGCATGGATGCCTCCTCGACGGATCCCGGGCGTGGCGGCCCCTTCTATACCACGATGGCGGCGTGGTCCCGGTCGGGAATGTGGGAGAATGAGCCAGCCCTCGATCGGACGCCACCATGAAGATGGGAACCGCAACGTTCCTGGCCACCGGGATCCTGGTCGCCATGTCCTCGCTGCCGCCTGCCGGTGAGCTGGCCCCCGAGCGCCGCGAGGGGGACGCAGGCGTGCAGGGGAGCACCCAGGGACGATTCTCGGACCGGACGCTGGTTCTCGCCCTGACGGTGGACAGGAACGGCGGCCGCCTGGCGGCCTACACGCTCAAGGATCGCCCGTTCGTGGCGCCGCCCGCTCCCGAGGCGCGGGTGTCGCAGGGGCCGGGCCCGGCGCAGGTCGAGGTGGTCCTCGTCGGATCCGCGGGCGCCCGCTACACGCGACGGGTGGATGTTCCGGGGATCTGTCTCGAGCACCCGCCCGACGCGGCCCCGCACATCGCAGGGGACACCATCCGGATCCACCGCGACACATTCCTGGTCGAGGTCCCCGAGATCGCCGGATTCGACCGGGTCGAGGCGGCCTGGTATCCCGGGGGTCCCCAGGGCCAGGACCGGACCGTGCTGCTCTCGGCGCCCCTCGACGTGGCGCATTTCACTGCGGCCGGCGGAGGAGCGCGGTACGAAGACCTCGCGTTCGCGTCGGAATCGACGCCCGGCCCGCCGGTCTCGCTCGACACCACCGGCGACGTCTTCTGGCCCGAGAGCTTCGGCGACCCCGACGTGTACACGATCTACGGCGACCCCGCCGAGGTCCCACTGAGGATCAACATCACCATCGTCCCGGACGGCTACACCTACGCCGAGAAGTCGACCATGGTGAGCCACGCCAACGCCCTGGTCGCCTACCTGCGCGCGAAGACCCCCTACAAGGAGCACGACCCGTTCATCAACTACATCCTGGTCTACGCCTACTCGGGGGAGAGCGGGACCGACCAGTGCGACTGCGGGATCGTCAGGAACACCGGCATGAGCACAGGCTTTCCGAACGCCGGCTTCCCCTGCAACGACCAGGGGAACCGCTGCCTCTATTACGGCCAAAGCTGCGACACCGACAGCAGCTTCCACCTGGCCCAGGCCGAGCTGCGGGCCCCTGCCAGCGATGCGAAGGTGGTCATGGTCAACACGGCGCGCTACGGCGGGTGCGGCGGTCAGCGCGCCGTCTACTCCGCCGGCAACGCCTCCGCCACCGACGTCGCGGCTCACGAGCTTGGGCACTCGCTGGCCGGGCTGGCCGACGAGTACTCCACCAGCACGGGCTGCGGCAGCGTCGCCGGCGGCGTCAACACGTCCACGAACGCGACCGACGGGGCCTGGCCCGAGTGGATTTCCACGCTGGGGCCCCCCTGGGAAGGGGCCCAGTACTATTCCGACTGCATCTACCGCCCGCAGGCCAACTGCACGATGAGGTCGCTCGGCTCCGAGTTCTGCAGCGTCTGCCGCCAGCGCTGGGCCCTGACCTTCTTCGGGCACCCCCGCGTCGCCTCGACCGCGCCGATCAAGTTCACGAACCCGGCGTCGCCGCTCGAAGTGCCCCCGGGAGCGCAGCGGGTTTTTTCCATCACGACCCGTCTCGCGACCGGCTTCCCCCTGGTCACCAACTCGATCACCTGGCGCATGCAGGCCCCCGGGTCCACGACCCCTGCGACGGTGGCGACCGGGACGACGACCTTGGCGCAAACGTTTCCCGCCGTCGGGACCTACACGCTGACCTGCGAGGTCATCGCCGACACCAATTTCATCAAGCCGGCCAGGAACGGGGCGAACAGGGACGTCGCCACCTGGAGGATCGATGCGGTCGTGGACGCGGACGGCGACGGGTACCTGAGCAACGTCGATTGCAACGACGGGAATCCCGCCGTCCATCCCGGCGCGGCCGAGATCTGCAACGGGGTGGACGACAACTGCAGCAGCGGAGTGGACGAGGGGTTCGACCAGGACCACGACGGATCCACCTCCTGCGGCGGGGACTGCAACGACGGCCTCCCCTCGGTGAGGCCCGGGGGCGCGCCGATCTGCGACGGCCTCAACAACGACTGCAACGCCCCCGGCTGGCCCTCGCTGGCCGGCACCAACGAGGCGGACGACGACGGCGACTCCTGGTCCGAGTGCCAGGGGGATTGCAACGACGCGCTCGCTTCGGTGAGGCCCGGGGGCGCACCAATCTGCGACGGCATGAACAACGACTGCACGTCTCCCGGCTGGCCGGCGCTCGCCGGCACCAACGAGGCGGACGATGACGGGGATTCCTGGTCCGAATGCCAGGGGGACTGCGACGATGCGCTCAAGGCGCGATATCCCGATGCGCCGGAGGTCCACGACGGCCTCGACAACCAGTGTCCCGGGAATGCCGGGTACGCCCTGATCGACGAGGTGTCGGGCATCATGGGATTCGACGACCCCGGCGACCCGTCGCGGGTCTGCTGGCCGGCCCAGGCCGGGGCCGCCCAGTACGAGGTCGTCCGCTCCGCCTCGGCCGCGTTTCCCGCGGGCTGCGCCGCGACGACGGCGAGCCTCGCCTGCTCGAGCGATCCGGACGTCCCGCCCGCGGGCCAGGCCTTCTACTATCTCGTCCGCGCCTCCGCCCCTCGATTCGGAAGCTGGGGAGCGCGCTCCTCGGGCGCGGAGCGCACCGGCCTCTGCGGCGCCGAATCGAGCTGCGCCGACGGTCTCGACAACGACGGCGACACCCTGACCGACTGCGACGATCCGGACTGTTCGTCCCAGGCCCCATGTGCGCCCGCGGTCTTCACCTTCGTCGACACTCAGACCGACGACGTCGGCGCCACGGCGCTCCTCGATTTCCTGTCCTCGACGGCCGCGGGCCCCGGCGACTACCTCTTCTACGCCATCCACAGCCCCGGCCCGGGAGACATCGAGGCCTGCGCGCAGAGGGCTGACTTCTACGTGGACGGCTATCGGGCCCTCGCAATATCCGGAGGGAGCCTGCCGTCAGGTTCCTGGAACAAATGGGTCCGCGCCCTGCCCGGCCCGTGGAGCGGCCCCCAGACCGGCGCGTACCCGAACCTGTTCGGCAACGACTGCGCCGATCTCTATGGCTTCTGCCCGGAGGCGGGGCTGGGAGGGCGCAGCCCTGCGCTTCTTCCGGGATCCGAAAATGAGTGCGAGGTCGCCGACCTGGACTACGGCTGCGGGGACGGGACCTGGAGCCTGACCGTCCGGATCGGCAGGAGCCGCATGTCCACCTGCCGCTTCTGATCGTCCCGACTCCGCGTCTAAAGGGATAGAATCGCGGGAGCGAGCGGCCGGGCGGGAACCCGTGCCGCCGGTCCCCGTTATTCTGTCGAGGAGGGACCCGATGGACACTCTGCTTCAAGACATGCGCTACGGATTGAGGATGCTCCTGTCGCGGCCGGCGTTCACCGCGGTCGCGCTCCTGGCGCTGGCGCTCGGCATCGGCGCCAACACCGCCATGTTCAGCGTGCTCAACTCCGTGCTGCTGCGGCCCCTGCCGTACAGGGACCCGGGGCGGCTGGTGATGATCTGGCACGAGTACGCGCAGATGAACCTGCCGAAGGCCACGCTGTCGGTCCCGTCCTACCTCGAGTACCGGGACCACGTGCAGGGATTCGAGAGCGTGGCGGCCGCGACGAACTGGAGCGCCAACCTGACCGGGTCGGGGGATCCGGAGCGCGTCCAGGGGGCCAGGGTGACCGGCAACTTCCTGGCGACGATCGGCGTGCCGCCCTTGCTGGGCCGCGACTTTCTCAAGGAGGAGGACGCCCCGGGCGGCGAGCGCGTCGTGATCCTGAGCCACGGCCTCTGGCAGCGGCGCTTCGGCGGAGATCGGGGGATCCTCGGGAAGACGCTCGAGCTGAACGGCGAGTCGCACACCGTCGTCGGCGTCATGCCACCCGGCTTCATGTTCTTCCAGCCGGCCGACCTGTACAAGCCGATCGCCTTCACCGTCGAGCAGGCCGCCCCCAGCAACCACGGCAACGAGTTCCTGATCGGCGTCGCGCGCCTCGGGCAGGGGGTGACGTTGGCGCAGGCGGGATCCCAGATGGAAGGGGTCGCCTCGCGGCTGCGCAAGGAGTTCTATGTCGAAGGATGGACCCCGCGCCTGTTCCCGCTTCTCGACGAGATGACCGGCGAGGTCCGGCCGGCCATCCTGATGCTCATGGGGGCGGTCGGCTGCGTCCTGCTCATCGCCTGCTCGAACGTCGCCAACCTGCTCCTGGCCCGCGCCACGGCGCGGCAGCGGGAGATGGCGATCCGCTCGGCGCTCGGGGCCGGGCGCATCCGGATGATCCGGCAGCTGATGACGGAAAGCCTCGTGCTCGGCGTGGCCGGCGGGGTTCTCGGGCTCCTCGTCGCCTTCCTGGGCCTGCGGGTCCTCCTGGCCGCGGCCCCCGACGCCGCGGCGCAGATGGTCCTGGGGGGCCGCGCCATCGGGCTCGACGGCACGGCGCTCGGGTTCGCCCTCGCGGTCTCGCTCCTCACGGGACTGGTGTTCGGCCTGGCGCCGGCCCTGCAGGCCTCGCGCCTGGACGTCAACGGCATGCTGAAGGAGGGGGGCCGCGGCGAGGGCCTCGGGCGGCGCGGCCACCGGCTGCTCGGCGGCTTCGTGGTGTCGCAGGTGGCGGTGGCGCTGGTGCTGCTCGTCGGAGCGGGGCTCCTGATCCGCAGCTTCGTCCGCCTGCGCGCCGTCGATCCCGGCTTCCGTCCCGACCACGTCCTGACCCTGCGCCTGACCCTGCCGTCGAGCCGCTACGCCGAGGACGGCCAGGTGGCCGCCTTCTACGACGAGCTGCTGCGCCGGGCCGCGGCCCTCCCGGGCGTCCGGTCCGCCGCCGCCATCTCCAACCTGCCGATGGGCGGCGACAATGCCAGCGCATCGTTCGCCATCGAGGGACTGAACGTCCCGGAGGGGCAGCCGTCGCCGCACGGCGACTCGCACATCGTCAGCCACGACTACTTCGCGGCCCTCGGCGTCCCGCTCGTGAAGGGGCGCTTCTTCGAGCCGGGCGACGGTCCTCAGGCGAACCAGGTGGCGGTCATCGACCAGGTGCTGGCCGATCGATACTGGCCGGCGGGGGACGCGATCGGCCACCGGATGAGGCTGTATTTCGAGGGATCCGACGACAAGCCCGTGTGGCGCACGATCGTCGGCGTCGTGGGCCACGTCAAGAAGTACGGACTCGACGGGAGAGTGAAGGAGCAGTACTACATGCCGTCGACCCAGATGCCCCGTCGCGGCATGACCCTGGTGCTGCGCACCGCGACCGATCCGTCCTCCATGGTCCCGGCGGTGCGGGGGGCCGTGCGCGACCTCGATGCCGGATTGCCGGTGTTCCGCGTCGAGACCATGGAGCAGGTCGTGGACGCCACCCTGGTCACCCGGCGCTTCAGCATGCTCCTCCTCGGGATCTTCGCGTCGGTCGCGCTGGTCCTGGCGGCGGTCGGGCTGTACGGCGTGATCTCCTACTCGGTGGCGCAGCGGACGCGCGAGATCGGCATCCGGATGGCGCTCGGGGCACGCGGCGGCGACGTGGTCCGGATGGTCGTCCGCCACGGGATGACGCTGACCGCCATCGGC
>DATNEZ010000272.1:0-3188 GCA_035606645.1 Binatia bacterium | reverse complement strand
AAACCCCGCCCCCCCGGGCGCCGCATCTTGCGCCCGGCGGCGGGACCTCTTCCGCGGAGCAGCGGCCTGCCGCTCCGGCTCAACGTCCTTCCTCGCCCGACGCCGGCGAGGGTCGACGTGAGTGGCGCCTCTGGCCGTTCGCCGTTGTCCTGGCGATTCTGGGAGGCATCGTCCTCGCCTGGCGGCATCGCTCCAGGAGCGCGCCTCAATCGGACAGGCGGTAGATCGAAGGGCTCGTTTGTCGGAGCCTCCCTGAAAGAACGGCCTCGCGAAGGACGGCGTTCTGAAGCGAAGAACTGGGCGAGGCGTAGATCTGGCGCAGGTCCGATGTCCTGGCTTCCGAGACGAGGTCCGCGGCGCTGGAAACGCGGAGATAGACCACCTCGCGGGAGAAGTCGGGACCATAGAGAAGATAGGCATGAGCGGTGAAGCCGCCGAAACAGCCGACCTTCTTCTCCTCGACCGACGCCTTCAACAGGGACAGCGCCGACCGCTCGGACCAGGACTGGCGTGCGAGCCCTTTGAAGTCTTTCCAGGGCAGATCGTACGGCAGCAGGGTCGCCACGAAGCAGCATCCCAGCGCCGCCCATGAGATCCGGGCAAAGACGAGGTTCCGCTCGGCAAACCACGCCGCCGCGAGCGTCAGGAGGACCGGAAAGTACAAAACGTACTTGAGGTGCCAGGGGTCGCTCCTGCTGAACAGGAGGGAGGTGCCGAGAGAGACCAGCAGGCAACCCGTCAGCCGTCGGAAAAGGGGACCGGACCGCAGGGCGATGACGAGAGCCGGCAACCCGCAGGCGAAGGCCAACGGTCCCCAGCCCGCGATGTCGTCGATATTGGCCCCCAGATATCCCTGGTCGTAGATCCGCACGTTGACGAGGTCCGCCAGGTTCGTCCACAGGGACGACACCCTCGGCCCGAACTGGACGGCGACGGGGTTATCGATTTCGGAAGTCCCCAGCGGGTGGAACGGATTGCCGAACCACACGAGGTTCCGCAAGTACCAGTAGACGCCGATCCCCATCCCGCCTGCCGCGAGCGACCAGGCGACGATCCTGGATGGAGACGGCGATGCAGGGGAATCCTTCCGGCTCATTCCCCACAGGAGCGCGATGCCCGTCAGCGCGAATCCGTAGGTCGGCTTCACGCCCAGCCCGAGCCCCATCGTCATCAGGATGCAGGGGATCGGCGCCTGCAGGACGACCAGCGCGACCGTCGCGATCACGAGAGCGGCGGCCGGTCCGTCGTTCATGCAGGACGTCGTCGTCAGGTTCAGGCCGGGCACCAGGATGGTGGAAAGGGCCGCGAAGAACGAGGACCGATCGGAAAGGCCGAGCCGGTCCGCGAGGCCATAGGTTGCGGCGAAGGCGAGGACCAGGAATTCGACGCCCGCCAGCTCGATGAGCACGTCGTGGCGAAGGAAGACGACCCACCAGGTCTCGACGAGCTCGAATCCTGCCGGGAACGTCACATGCGGGTGCAGCCCCATCTCCCGCGTAAAGCCCCGATGCTGGATCCACTCCGCGATCTTGGGAAGATGGTACGCCGTCGCATCGCCCAGATGAGGCGAGAAGAACCAGACCTGCAACAGCAGGCGGACGACGACGATCGCCGCGACGGCACCGCCGATGCGGCCCCACGCCGGCCGCGCGGGCGGGGGGATGGACTTATGAACTCCGAAACGGAGCAGCGCCGCGATCGCCATCAACGACACGATCCCCAGCCCATTCCGTTCCAAGCCGCCGATCAGCCCCGCCGCCATCACTGCGCCGGAGATCAGGAATAGACGCAACAGGAGAAACAGGACGAGATCGGTCGACGTCCGGCCCGTTTGCACCCTGCGGAGCAGCGCCCAAGCCCCCAACAAGGACGCCGCATTGGCGGTGAGGAGCCAGAAGACTCCCACGATCACGGAAGTCCCCCGAAGATGGCCTGGAGGTACGGCCACTGCCCCACCCCATAGATCGCCAGCAGATAGGCCGCAAGAGCTCCGGCAAGGACGGGAAGATGCTTCGCGCGCGATGAGAACAGGCCGGCCAGCCATAACAGCCCGAGAAGCAAAACCCAGTCCCGCCAGAGGGTGGCGGGCGGCCGCAGGAGCGCCCTGCCGATCAGGAGGAGGAGGCACGCCAGGAGTTCCAGCCGCGCGAAACGCGGGTCCGGTGGAGAAAACACGGGCTACTGGCCCAGGGCAGCCAGCGTCCGGGAGGCGGTCGACCGGACCTTTTCCGAGGCATCGGACGAGGCGAGGATGCGGACGTTCTCGCGAAGGGCCGTCCACTTGAGGCGGCTGACGGCCTCCACCGCGGCGGTGCGCACGTCCGCATCGGAATCGGACATGCCTCTCTGGAGGATGGCCTGCTTCTCCGGAACATGGAGACGGGCGTCGGTCCGACCGACGGCCGTCACGGCCGATGTCCGCAACTCGGCGTCCCGCTCGGAGCTCACGACGTTGAGGAGGAAGGCCTGCATGGCGGCCGTGTCCGCCCGATACGCCTTGTCCAGCAAGGACTGCCGCGACGAGGGATCCGGACATGCCGCGTAGATCCTCTGGAACCTGTCCGCGACGTCGGGGACGTCCCATCGCACCAGCGTCAGCGCGGCTTTGGCCCGGACCTCCGGCTGAGGGGCCGAGATGGCCTGCTCTTCGAGGAACCGGCGGGCGCCCTCGCTCGGATCATTGGCGAGGAGCGCCAGGCAGGTGATCCGATCGTCCGGGTCGGTGGCACCGGCCATCATCCCCTGGACGGCCTCCAGCAGTCCCTTCAGGTCGCGGCTCGGGGGCTTCAGAATGAAAAGGATGCCGTTGCGCTGATCGGCGTCGGGGGTTCGGACGGCCGCCTCGAGGGCGGCGGTGACGGCGATCCCCTCGTCGACGTGTCCGACCCGGTCGTGCCAGGCCCGGAAGGACTTCGGCGCGCCGGCCGTCCCGGCGACCTGGGCGCGAAAATCGGGGAACATCGCCTCCCCGAACAGCGGAGAATGGAAACCTTCGAACCAGAATCGCTCCGTCTCCTGGGCGCTGAACGGCGCCGCCAGGGGACGCGTCGCCAGGGCGAACACGAACCCTTCCGCGAGCGCTCCCTGCGAATGCCGGAGGGCCTTCAGGACCACCGGGCCGGAATCGTTGGCAAAATGTCGCGTCAGGACCATGGCCAGGAGCGCCCGACCTTTCGGGTCCTGAGTTT
>DATNEZ010000254.1:0-3470 GCA_035606645.1 Binatia bacterium | reverse complement strand
ACGGCATAGCGCAGGACCGCCATGGTCAAACCGGGGCGGCCGCGCTGCAGGCCCTCGAAGGCCGGGCGGCACAAGACGAAGGGGACCATGACGAGGCAGGCCAGGGGACAGAAGCGGAGGGCGATGGTGGCGAGATCGGCGGTGCGGGCCGACTCGGCGAGGGCGCGGGCGAGGCGCGGGCCGCCCAGGACGAGGGCGGGCGTCACGATCGCGATGCAGTAGGCGGCCGCCGCCAGGGTGATCTGGCGCATCCCCCGCCGGACGGCGCCGATGTCCCCCTCGCCGAAGCGCCGGGCCACGAACGGCAGAACCGCGACGGCGCAGGCGATGATCGGCATGGCGGCGAACTGCAGGACGCGCGAGAAGATGCCGTAGGCCGCGATCGTCTCGGTGGCCCCCGTCTGCCGCGCCAGGAGCCAGTTGACCAGGCCGGTCTCGACCGCCATCAGGCCGTAGGTCAGGACCGCAGGGACGGAGAGGGACATCATCGAGAGGAAAGGGGCCGGGTCCCGGGTCGCGTCGCTGTCGAGGCCGCTCGCCTGGCGCGCCGCCTCGTGCTTCGCCGCCTTGCGCAGCGCGTACACCAGCCCGCCGAGCCTGCCGAGGACGGTCGACAGGGCGATCCCGAACACCCCCCAGTGGAAGACGAACAGGAACACGGCGTTCAGGCCGACGTTGATGAGGTTCGACCAGATGCCGGCCCACATCGTGGAGCGGGTGTCGTGGTGGGCCTTGATGATCGAGTCGGGGATGATCGACCAGAAGGCGGTGAAGGCCGAGCCGCCGATGAGGACCCCGCCGTAGATGGAGAACTGCCGCGCCAGGGCGGGGTCGAGCCCCATCCTGTACGCCCCGAAATAGATGTACAGGGCGATGGCCGAGAAGACCGGCACCAGGGTCCAGACGATGCGGCGCGACACCGTCAGGATCTGCTCGATGCGCTCCCCCTGCCGGCGCCCCATCGCCTGCGACAGGTTCGCGGTCATCCCCGTGGACAGGCCGACCCAGCAGGCGATCATCAGGATCTCGTACGGGAACGACAGGCCGCCGACCGCGGCGATGGCGGCGTCCCCCAGGGTGGCGGCGAACGCCAGATCGACGAAGGTGAAGAGCGAGCGCATCTGGAACGACAGGATGAGCGGGGCGGCCATCTTCAGGATGGAAGGGGAGGCGGGGGCGCGGCCGGCGGCGGGGCCGGGGCTGCTGTCGGGGGGTGTCATCGGGACGGTTCGAGGCTCCGCGGCGGCGCGCCATTCTAACAGAGACGACGAGCATCGACGGGGCCCAGGAATTACAATGACATGGGAGGGTGCATGGAGGGCGGCGACTGAACCGTCTGCGGATGTTCGCCGACTGGCGTCCGTTCGTCTCGCTCCGGCATCGCCCGCCCGGGGAGAAGCGGTTCCTCCTCCTTGTCCCCCTGACCGGTGTCGTCACCGGGCTCGCGTCGGTGGCGCTCATCCGCCTGCTGGGTCTCTTCCAGGGCCTCTTCTGGGGCTCGCGCCACGAGATCCTCGATCACGCCCTGGCCCTGCCGATGTGGCACCGCTTCCTCGTCCCGACGCTGGGCGGGCTGATGATCGGCCTCCTCATCTTCATAACGCGCCAGCCGGTCGGCGGGCACGGCACGGCCGCCCTCATCGAGGCGGTGGCGCAGCGGGGCGGGGTCCTGCAGCTCGGCCGCAGCCTCCTGAAGGCGGGGGCGACGATCATCACGGTCGGCACCGGCGGGTCGCTGGGCCGCGAGGGGCCGCTGATTCGCGTCGGGGCGGCGCTCGGCTCGGTCCTCGGCCGGCGCTTCCGCCTGTCCGGCAACCGGCTGAACATCCTGCTCGGGTGCGGGGCGGCGGCCGGCATCGCGGCCGCCTACAACGCTCCGATCGGCGGGGCGCTGTTCGCCCTCGAGGTCATCCTCGGCAACTTCGCCCTGGAAAGCTTCGGCCCGATCGTCGTCGCCGCGGCCATCGGCACGGTCATCTCGCGCCACCTGGTGAGCGCCTACCCGGCCTACAACCCGCCCCACTACAGCACCCTGACCAGCGGCTGGGAGCTCTGGCATTACCTCCTGATGGGAATCCTCATCGGGATCGCCTCGTCGCTCTTCATCCTGACGATGCGCGGCGCGGAGCGCGGTTTCAAGAAGCTGCCGGTGCCGGATTGGGTGAAGCCGGTGGTGGGCTTCGCCCTGCTCGGGGCGATCGGCGCCGTCTACCCGCACGTGTTCGGCAACGGCTACGACACCACGAACCACATCCTGCTCGACGACGGCGTGGTGCCTCTCAGCCTCGTGCTCCTGCTGCCGTTCCTGAAGCTCGCCGCCACCGCCGTGACCGCGGGCTCGGGCGGCTCGGGGGGGCTGTTCACGCCGACCCTGTTCATCGGCTCGTCGCTCGGCTACGTCTACGGCGCGTGGTGCCACGAGACGTTCCCGCTGGCGACCTCGGTCCCGGGGGCCTACGCCCTGGTCGGGATGGGGGCGATGATCGCCGGGACGACACAGGTGCCCTTGACCTCGATCATGATCATCTTCGAGCTGACCGGCGACTACGAGGTCATCCTGCCGCTCATGGTCGCCTGCACCGGAGCGGTGGTCGTGTCGCGCCTGCTGCACCGCGAGTCGATCTACACCGAGGCCCTGATCGAGCGCGGCGTGCGGCTGGGGGCGAGGACGGAGGAGCTGGTCATGGACACCATCCAGGTGCGCGACCTGATGCGCCCGGCCTGCGCCCCGGTGAACGAGCTGGAGAGCGTCGGCGTGGTCATGAAGCGGCTGCTCGAGGAGGGGCGGAAGGAGATGTTCGTGGTCGGCGAGGACGGCCGCCTGCTGGGGGCGATCACCCTGGGGGATCTCTCCGAGCCCCTGCGCAATCCCGAGGCGGCGCAGACCCTGCGCGCCCGCGACGTCATGTACACCGACGTCCCGATCCTGCGCGAGGACGATCTCCTGAGCGTGGCGATCGGCCGCTGGAAGCAGGTGAGCCGCGATCGGCTGCCGGTCGTCGACTCCCCCGAAACGCGCCGCCTGGTGGGGGAGCTGTCGGCCGGGGACATCATCGCGGTCTACAGCCAGGAGGTCCTGCACAAGGAGGCGCGCCTGGCGCGCTTCGATTCCCGCGGCCCCGGCGAGCGACCGCAGACCACCTTCGTCGAGCTGCCGGGCGAATACGTGGTCGCGATGGTCAGCCTGCCGGAGTCGTTCCCCGCCATGACGCTGCGCGAGCTGGGGGCGCGCCAGCGCTTCGGCGTGAACATCATCGAGCTGAAGCGGACCCTTCCCGGCGGCCGGGAGCGCCGCATCATGGCCGATCCCAACACCGAGCTGAAGCCCGGCGACGGGCTCATCGTCGTGGGGCGCCCCGCGGAGATCGCCCGCCTGGGGGATCCGGTCTCCCTGGCGGAGATCGCCGCGGCGTACCAGGCGCCGGCCCCACCAGAAACTTCTCGTCCCCCGGGCGGTTGAGGGTCCAGTA
>DATNEZ010000242.1:0-2845 GCA_035606645.1 Binatia bacterium | reverse complement strand
ACCGCACCAACCGGCCGGAGCTGGAGCAGAGGGTGACGGAGCACGTCATCGACGAGTTCACCACGCGGGGCCGGGTGCGCATCGTGCCCGGAGAGGAGGGGGCGCAGGCGGTCCTGCGCGGCGAGATCCTGAGCTACGTCGTCACGCCGGTGGTCATCAGCCAGCTGGGCCGCGCCACCCGCTACGAGATCCTGATCACCGCCCACGTGTCCCTGAGCGAGACCACCACCGACCGGGCCCTGTGGGAGGACGACCATTTCCTGTTCAAGCAGCAGTACGACGTCCAGGCCGATCCGCAGGCGTTCATCGACCAGGAGATCGTGGCGATCGACGACGTCGCCACGGACTTCTCGCGCAGCGTCGTCACGTCGATCCTCGAGGGGTTCTGAAGCCGCCGTGCCCGCCTCCCTGAGCTTCGAGACGTTCCGCCAGGCCGTGGCGCAGGGGCGCATCGCCCCCGCCTACCTGTTCGAGGGGGCGGAAGTCCATTTCCACGACGAGGGGATCCGCCTCCTGGAGACGACGTGCGTTCCCGGGGACGCCCTGTCGATCGACCGGGAGTCCCTGCGTGGAGGCGAGACCTCCCTGGCGACCATTCTCGACCTGGCCTCGACCTATCCCATGGGAGGGGGCGTGCGCCTGGTGATCGTCCGCGAGGCGGGGGACGTCCCGTGCGACGACGCCGCGCCGATCAAGGCGTACCTGAAAGCGCCCAACCCGAAGGCCTGCCTGGTCTTCAGCGATCCCGGCTTCGACCGGCGGCGCGTGCTGTACCGGGCCCTCGCGGACCTGGCGGTGCGCATCGATTGCTCTCCCCTGGACGAGGCGCGGACGGCAGCCTGGGTACGGGAGCGGCTGCGCGGCCGGGGATTCGGGATCAGCCCCGACCTGGCGGCGGCCGTCGCCTCCGGCCTCGCCGGCGCGGGACTGGCGCGCGTGAGCTCCGAGATGGACCGCCTGATGAATGCCCTCGGCAGCCCCCGCCCCGTCGAGGCGGCCGACCTCGCGCTGCTCGCCGACGTGCCGCGCGTCCAGGACGCCTTCCGCCTGGCGGCCCACGCCGCGCGCGGCGAGCGGGGGGAGGCGATCGGCATCGCGCGCGCCCTGATCCGCTCCGGAGAGGAGCCGGTGAAGCTCCTGGGAGGGATCTCCTGGTACTTCAGGAACGCGCTCAGGGCCAGGGCCGCCGAGGTCCGAAGGCTCCCGGCCCACGAGACCACGCGGCTGTACGGCATCGACCGGGGACGGATCGAGCGCTTCTCCCGCGAGATCGGCCCGGTGAGCGTCGAGAGCCTGCGCGACGCCCTGGCCCTCTGCCTGCGGACCGATCGCGAGCTCAAGGGACAGGGGGCGCGGGATCCCCTGCATGCCCTGGAGCGACTGGTGCACCAGGTCGGGCGGCGTCCCCGGAGGCCGGCATGAGCGGCGCGCGCGCCCCGGTGCGCGAGACGATCGCCGTCCTCGACTTCGGCGCCCAGTACTCGCAGCTGATCGCCCGCCGCGTCCGGGAGCTCTCCGTCTACAGCGAGCTCCTGCCGTACGACACCCCTCCGGAGAAGCTGCGCGGGCTGCGGGGCATCATCCTGTCGGGCGGCCCCGACTCGGTCGACGCCCCGGGCGCGCCGCGGCTCGACCCGGCGCTGTACCGCCTCGGCGTGCCGATCCTGGGGATCTGCTACGGCATGCAGCTCATGGCGCACGAGCTCGGCGGCAAGGTCGTGCGCTCCCGCGAGCGCGAGTTCGGCCCCTCGCGGCTCCACGTCCTGCGATCGAGCGGCCTGCTCGCCGGATTGCCCGCGGAGCAGAAAGTCTGGATGAGCCACGGGGACGAGGTGATCGAGGTGCCGCCGGGGTTCGAGCGCACCGCGACCAGCACGAACTCCGGGTGCGCGGCGATGGCGGACGAGTCGCGCCGCCTGCACGCCATCCAGTTCCATCCCGAGGTGGCGCACACCGAGCACGGCAGGGAGATCCTGCGCCATTTCGTCGTCGACATCTGCGGCTGCGCCGGCACGTGGAAGATGAAGTCGTTCATCGAGGAGGCGACGGCGGCGGTCCGCGAGCGGGTCGGCGACGGCCGGGTGGTGGCCGGGCTCAGCGGCGGGGTGGATTCGGCCGTCGCGGCGCTTTTGATCCACAAGGCCATCGGCGACCGGATGCACGCCCTGTTCGTGGACAACGGGCTCCTGCGGCGGGACGAGGCGGTGGCGGTCCTCCAGACCTTCGAGCGGGCCTTTCACGTGCCGGTCCGATCGGTCGACGCCTCCGGGCGGTTCCTGAAAGCGCTCGAGGGGATCACCGACCCCGAGGAGAAACGGCGCACGGTCGGCCGCGTCTTCGTCGAGGTGTTCGAAGAGGCCGCGAAGTCCCTCGGTCCGGTCGGGTTCCTCGCGCAGGGGACCCTGTACCCGGACCTGATCGAATCGACCTCGCACAAGGGGCCCTCGGCCGTCATCAAGACGCACCACAACGTCGGCGGCCTGCCGGCCCGCATGAACCTGAAGCTGGTGGAGCCCCTGCGCGAGCTGTTCAAGGACGAGGTCCGGGCGCTGGGCCGCGAGCTGGGGCTGCCGGAGGAGATGCTGATGCGGCAGCCGTTCCCCGGGCCCGGGCTCGCCATCCGCGTGCTGGGCGAGATCACCGAGGCGCGGCTGGATCTGGTCCGGAAGGCGGACGTCATCGTCCAGGACGAGGTCCGGAAGGCGGGCCTCTACCGGGAGGTCTGGCAGGCGTTCGCGGTGCTTCTCCCGGTGTCGAGCGTCGGCGTGATGGGGGACGAGCGGACCTATGAGTCGACCGCGGTGGTGCGGGCGGTGACCAGCGTGGACGGGATGACCGCCGACTG
>DATNEZ010000275.1:0-2532 GCA_035606645.1 Binatia bacterium | reverse complement strand
CCAGGACCAGGTCGCATTCGCCGGTCACGAGGCTCTTGATGCCGGCGTCGACCGCGATGAGGGACGAGGCGCAGGCGGCGTCCACCGTGAAGGCCGGGCCCATCAGGTCGAGCCGGTTCGCCACGCGCCCGACCATGACGCTGTGCGCCAGGCCGGGGGCGGTCTCGGGGTTGAACGGCGGCAGGCCGGCCTTCAGGCTTTGCCTGATCGCCGCCAGGTCCTCGTCGCCGTGCTCCGGGTGGAGCCGCTTCAGGACGGACAGGACCTCGTCGACCACGATGGTGTGCTGGAAGCAGGAGATGACGCCCCGGTTCACGTAGGTGCCGCGCCCGAGGATCAGTCCCGCCGCCTTGCGGTTGAACGGCCGGTCCAGGTAGCCGCTGTCCTTCAGGGCGTCGTGCGCCAGGCGCAGCGCCAGGAAGTGCTCCGGCTCGGAGCCGTCCACCGAGCGCGGCATGACGCCGTACTCCAGCGGGTCGAACCGGACGGTGTCGCCCAGATACCCGCCGCGCCGGGTGTACAGGCGGTCGTTGTCGCTCGAAGCCGGATCGAAGACCCGGTCCGTGCCGGACCCTGGCGGCGGATCCCCGATGGCGTCCACCGAGGCGAGGATGTTCTCCCAGTAGGTCCTCAGATCGGGCGCCTTCGGGAAGACGCAGGCCATCCCGATGATGGCGATGTCACGCCGCCCCGCGCTCATCAGACGCGCCCTCGCGGGCCCGCCAGGCGGTTCAGCTCGCGGCTGCAGGAGAGCTCCATGTCCTCGAGCATCCCGAGGAGGCGCCCTTCCTTGTCCAGAAACGCGATCTGGATGTCGAGCACGTGGCCGCCGGCGCGCGCCACGGAGCGGAACTCGCAGCGGATCGGCGAGCCGTTGAACGGGGCGTAGCGGCGGAAGCTCCGGAAGCGCGCCGGCAGCGGGGTCATGTCGTAGTTCGAGCGGGCGTACAGGATGCCGAGCTGGAACGCGCTGTCGACCACGACCGGGTCGATGAGCCAGTCCCCCCCGTTGGCGCCGCGCACGCAGCGGGCGGGGGTCGACGGGACGACCGTGCCGGAGATCCCCTCGTCTCCGAGGCCGTCGATCGTCCGGATCCCCTGGAACAGGGGGCCGTGGAAGAGCAGGTTCTCGTAGGCCGATTCCACGCTCGTCGGGTAGGGGCGCGGCTCGCGCAGGGGCGCGAAGGGCCCGGGGGCCGGCGGCAGCCGGTCGCCCAGGAGGACGGTCGCCTGGTAGCAGGGGCGTCCCGACTCGGGATCGGCGATGACGACGTCGACCGACAGCTCGAGCCGCTCCTGGCCGGGCTGCGTGGCGGCGCGCGCCCTGACGGCGATCGGCCGCGGCCCGTCCTTCAGGACGACGCCGTTGAGGACGCGGAACTCCTGGATCGCCTGGACCTCCCAGTCGGGCCAGCCGTGGCGGACGATCTCGGCGAACAGCTCCATGGCCACGGCGGCGGGAAGGACCGGCCTGCCGTCCATCTGGTGGTCGAGCAGGAACAGATCGGTCGCCGGATCGAGGAGGCGCCTGATCTCGAAACCGCCGCCGTCCGCGGCGCGGGCCTCCAGGCCGTCGAGCAGAGGCAGCGCGTGCCGTCCGGCCCGGCCGGTCGCGGCGGAGGCCGCGCCGGCGGTTCCCGCGGAGGCGGCCGCGGCGTACGCGCGCCACGGTCCGTCCCCCAGGACGACGGCGACCTCCCCCTTGGCCCCTCGCTCGATCTCCCGGATGAACGCGGGGCGGCCGCCGGCCGGGGAGACCAGCTGCACCCCCCGCGCCGCGAAACGCTCCTGGACCTCGGCGGAGGCCATGCCCGAACGCCACGGCCCCCAGTGGATCGACAGCACGCGTCCCGGCCAGGATCGATCGAGATGGAGCGCCAGGGCCGTGAGAGTCTCGTTCGCCGCCGCGTAGTCGCATTGTCCCGGATTGCCGAACCGGCCCGCGACCGATGCGAACATCACGAACAGCTTCAGGTCCTCGGGCCGCACGCGGCGGGCCAGGGTGAGCGCCCCGTCCACCTTCGTGCCGAACACGCGGTCGAACGACTCGGGCGTCTTGTCCTCGATGAGCTTGTCCTCGATCACGCCGGCGCCGTGAACGACCGCGTCGATCCGGCCGTAGTCCCGGTACAGGTCGCCGATCAGCCGCCCGAACGCCTTGTCGTCGCGCGCGTCCACCTGCTCGTAGCGCACCGTGGCCCCCGCCCGGCGCATCGTCTCGAGATGGGCGCGGATCTCCCGGTCCTGGAGAATGCGCCGGAGCGCGGCCTCGACGGCGGCCGGCGTCCGGGTCGCGCCGGAACGGCGCCCCTCTTCGATCAGGGCGGCCTTGAGCTCGCGGGCTCCGGCGGCGGCCGCGGTCGCGGCGGGCTCGGCGGCCGCGGGCTGCGGGGATCGCCCGGTCAGGACGAGCGTCGGCCGGTACCTCTCGGCGATCTCCTCCGCGATCTCGGCGGTGATGCCGCGCGCCCCTCCGGTGATCAGGAACACCCAGGAGGAATCGGGGAGCGGCTCCCGGACGGGATCGCGGGG
>DATNEZ010000227.1:0-15714 GCA_035606645.1 Binatia bacterium | reverse complement strand
GCGGCCTGCGCCTCGTCCCTGATCGCCGTCGACGCGGGGATCAAGAGCCTGGTGACCGGCGAGTGCGACCTGGTCCTGGCCGGCGGCATCCAGGTCTCGACCACCTTCCCGATCTCCCTCCTGTTCTCGCAGCTCGGGGCGCTGGCGCGCAGCGGGCGGATCCGGCCGTTCCATCCCGAGGCCGACGGGACGCTCCTCGGGGAAGGGGCCGGCGTCGTCGTCCTGAAACGGCACGAGGACGCCGTGCGCGACGGCGACCGGGTCTACGCGGTCATCCGGGGGCTGGGGACGTCGAGCGACGGCAAGGCGATGGGGATCCTGGCGCCGCGGCTCGAGGGGGAGGAGCTGGCGATGCGCCGCGCTTACGAGTCGTCCGGCATCGATCCCGGAAGCATCGGCCTCGTCGAGGCGCACGGGACCGGCACGCCGGTCGGGGACGCCACCGAGATCGAGGCGCTGCGCCGCGTCTTCGGCGACGGGGACGGGCGGCCGCGCCTGCCCATGGGCTCCGTCAAGTCGATGATCGGCCACTGCATCCCCGCGGCCGCAGCCGCCGGCCTGATCAAGACCGCGCTGGCGCTGCACCACCGGATCCTCCCGCCGACCCTGGGCGGGGACGCGCCCCACCCGAAGCTCCAGGGGAGCGGGTTCTACCTCAACACCCAGACCCGCCCCTGGATCCACGGCGGCCGCGAGCCGCGCCGCGCGGGCGTGAGCGCCTTCGGCTTCGGCGGGATCAACGCCCACGCGATTCTCGAAGAGGCCCCCGCCGCGGCATCCGCTTCAGGCGGACGCTCGACGGTCTTCGTGTCCGGGGCGCAGGCTGCGGGTGCGCCCGCCGGCCCGCGCTTTCCGCGGCTCGTGCACGCGCGTCGCGATTCGGAGATCTTCGTCGTAAGAGCCGCAGCGCGCGACGAGCTGCGCGCCCGCGTCCTCGCCCTGGGCCGCTTCGCGAAGGAGAACCGCTCGGTCGCTCCGCATGACCTGGCCTACACCGTGAACTGCCCGGCGACCGGCGCGGCCATGGGCCCGCACCGCCTGGCGATCGTCGCCTCGTCGCTCGAGGACCTGGAGAAGAAGGCGGCCTACGCCGCCGGGCGCCTCGCCGACCCGGCGTGCGCGCGCATCAAGGAGCGGAGCGGCATCTACCACTTCGGCGAGCCGCTCGCGGACGCGGGGGGCGTGGCGTTCCTGTTCCCCGGCGAGGGGGCGCAGTACGCCGGGATGCTGTCCGACCTGTGCCTGCACTTCCCCGAGGTGCGGGAGTGGTTCGACCTCATGGACCGGGCATTCCGCGATCACGATCGCGGCTTCGTGCCAAGCGACGTCCTGTTCCCGCCCCCCGCGACGGGGCGCATCGAGGCGGCGCAGCGGCTCTGGGAGATGGACAGCGCCATCGAGTCCGTGTTCGCCGCCAACCAGGGGCTCCTCGCGCTCCTCGGCCGGCTGGGGGCGCGCGCCGGCGCCGTCGTCGGGCACAGCACCGGGGAGTACTCGGCGCTCCTCGCCGCCGGGGCCGCGCAGGTCCCCGACGAAGCGCGGCTGATCGACTACATCCTGGACGGCAACCGCGCGACCGAGCGCGCCCGCACCGGCGGCAAGGTGCCGACCGCGGTGCTGCTCGCCGTCGGCCCGGCCGATCCGGATCTCCTGCGCGTCCTGACCGGGCCCGGCTCGGGGCTCGACCTGGCGATGGACAACTGCCCGCACCAGGTCGTGGTGTGCGGCAGCGAGGAGGAGATCGCCCGCGCCCAGACCGACCTGCGCGCCCGCGGGGCGGTGTGCCAGAGGCTGCCGTTCGGGCGCGCCTACCACACGGCGCGCTTCGCGCCGGTCGTCGAGGAGCTGCGCGAGTACTACGACCGCGGCCAGTTCGCCGCGCCGGCCATCCCGCTGTACTCCTGCGCCACGGCCGGCCCGGCGGGGACCGACCCCGCGGAGATCCGCCGGCTGGCGCTCGAGCAGTGGATGAAGCCGGTGCGCTTCCGCGAGACGATCGAGGCGATGCACGCGGCCGGCACGCGCATCTTCGTGGAGGTCGGGCCGCGCGGCAACCTGACGGCGTTCGTCGAGGACACCCTGCGCGGCCGCCCGCACCTGGCCGTCGCCGCGAACCTGAAATCACGCTCCGGCACGCTGCAATTGCACCACCTGCTCGCGCTCCTCGCGGCCCACGGCGTCCCTCTGACGCTCGAGTCCCTGTACGAGGACCGCGGCGCCCGCCGGCTGCCCGAGGAGGCGGTCCGCGAGGGGAAGCCGCTGCCGGCGAAGCCGGACCGCTCGATGCCGCTCCTGCTCGATCTGCCGCGTCTCCATCTCGAGGACGACGTGGTCCGGGCGGTCGCCGCCCGGGCCCAGGCTGCCGCCCCGGCGGAGCTTCCCGCCCGGGTCCAGGCCGCCCCCGTGGCGGAGCCCGCCCGCCTGGCGGAGCCCGCCGCCGAAGCGCATCGGCCCGCTCCGGCCCGCGCCCGGGCGACGTCGCCGGAGCGTTCCGCCGCGATGAGCGAATATTTGCGCAACATGGACACCTTCCTGACGATCCAGCGCGAGATGATGCAGGCGGTCCTGGCGCGCGGCGGCAACGGCCGGACGAACGGGGGCGCGAAGCCGGTCGTCCCGTCGATCGCCTCGGCCGGCAGCCCGGCGGCGGCGACGCGCCGGCCTCTCCCCTTCCTGGCGGACGAGCCGCGGCGCGAGCCGGACGGATCGCTGGTGTTCCGCAGGACGCTCGATCCCGGGGAAGAGATCTTCCTGATGGATCACACGCTCGGCGGGCGGATCGCGGAGGATGCGTCCTTGAAGGCGCTGCCGGTCTTCCCCCTCGCCATGAGCCTCGAGATGATGGCTGAAGCCGCCGTCCTGGCCCTTCCGGGGCTGCGCGTGATCGGGGCGCGTTCCGTGCGCGTGCATCGCTGGCTGGCCTTCCCGGCGGGACCGGTCGGCCTCGAGGTGACGGCGATGCCCAGCACCTCGGCCCGCGAGGTGGAGGTGCGCATCGTCGAAATCCCCGGCGCGCCGGGCGGCTCCCCCCTCCTCACGGTCGAGGGGACGATCCTGCTCGGCGACCGGCTCCCCGAAGCCCCCGCCGCCGGAACGGCCGGCCTGGGCGAGCCCCGCGCCTTCCGCTGGGCGACGGACGAGCTGTACGCCGAAGGAAGGCTGCACGGCATGTTCCACGGACCGTCCTTCCGGGGCGTCGCGTCGATCGACCGGGTCTTCGACGCGGGGGCGCAGGGGACGCTGCGCGCCCTGCCCGCGCGGGGGCTGTTCCGCTCGCAGCCGGACCCGGAGTTCGTCCTCGACCCGCTCCTCCTGGACTCGGCCAGCCAGGTGGTCGGCTACTGGACGGCCAATCACCTGGACCGCGGTTTCGTGGTCTTCCCGGTCGGCTTCGAGCGTCTCGACCTGTTCGCGCCCGCCGCAACGCCCTGGACGCGGGCCTCCTGCAGGGTCGGCGCGCGGCTCGCCGCCGGCGACCAGATCCTGGCCGACCTGGAGGTGGCGTCGCCCGAGGGACGCGTGCTCCTGACCCTCTCCGGCTGGGAGGTGAAGCGGATGGACCTGCCGGAGCGCTTCTACGCCTACCGGCTTTCTCCCAGAGACGTCATCCTGAGCACGCCGCTCGAGGCGCCCCTGCCGGTGCGCGACAGCGTGGTCTGCTGCCGGCTCGATCTGCCGGACCGCCTGATGGAGGCGGACGGGCGGATCTGGCGCGAGGGGCTGGCGCACACGGTCCTGTCGCGCGGCGAGCGGCAGGCCTGGCGGGCGCTTCCGGGACCGGAGGGACGACGGACCGACTGGCTCCTGGCACGCTCGGCCGCCAAGGACGCCGTGCGCCTGTTCCTCAAGGAGCGGCGCGGCCTCTCCGTGCACGCCGCCGACGTGGAAATCGCCGCTGACGCCCTCGGCCGGCCGATCGTCTCGGGCGCCTGGATCGAGAGCGCCGGGGGGGCCCCGGTCCTGTCGATGTTCTCCGGGGGAGGCGTGGCGGTCGCGGTCGCCGGCGAGGGGCGCGGGGATCGCGGGCTGGGGATCGTCGCCGAGCGCCTCGCGACGGCCGGCGCGCGCTGGGAGGACGGCTCCTTCAGCCCGGAGGAGAACCGCCTGCTGGGGGCCCTGGAGGCCGCCGAGCGGCCGGAGTGGACCATGAGGATGCGCTGCGCCAAGGAGGCCGGGGCGCAGGCGCTGGGCCGGGGAATTCCCTCGGCCCGGGGGGCGCTGCGGGCCCTCTCGATCGACGCCGGGCGGGGCACCGTCCGGATGGGGGTCGAGGGGCTCGACGCGGCGGACGTCACGGCCTGGACCGGCAGGGATGGGGATCTGATCGTCGCCACAGCACTGTGCGAAGGGGGTCAATGATGGAAAGTCAGCAGGCAGGCGCCGCCGCGAAGGCGCCGGGGGCCGTCCTGGACGGCGTCGTGGAAATCCTCGAGGAGATGACCAAGGAATGGGACACCGGCTTCTCGGGAAGCATCGGCCCCGAGACGTCCCTGATGAACAACCTGACGTTCGAATCGATCGACATCGTCATGCTGATCGTGGCGATCGAGGAGCGCTTCGGGAAGAAGGGGATGCCGTTCGAGGAGCTCCTGATGGTCGACGGCCACTATGTCGATGACCTCAAGGTCTCCCAGATCGGCGCCTTCCTCGAGAAGCAGCTCGCGGCGGGGACGACCGCATGAGTCGGACGCTCCTGATCGGCCTGGACGGCGCCACGTTCACCGTCCTCGACGCCCTGATGGCCCGGGGCCTCATGCCGACCCTGAAGAGCCTGTGCGACCGCGGCGTGCGCGCCGGACTGATGTCCACGGCGAACCCGCTGACGCCCCTGGCCTGGACCTCGCTCCTCACCGGGCGGAGCCCGGGGCACCACGGCATCTTCGACTTCGTGCGGGTGGAGCAGCACGCCGACCATCCGCATTTCCGCCTGGCGACCTCGAGCGACATCCGCTGCCCGACGATCTACGCGCGGATCGGCGAGCAGGGCCTGAGGAGCATCTCCCTGAACTTTCCGGTGATGTTCCCGCCGCGGCCGATCGACGGCTTCCTGATCCCCGGGTTCGTGCCGCACCGGCACCTGCAGCGCGCCATGCACCCGCGCGAGCTGTACGATCGCCTGAGCGCCCTTCCGGACCTCACGCTGAAGGAGCTGCCGGTCGACTTCGAGGACGAGCGCCGATCGGTGCAGGTGCTCGCGCCCGAGCGACACGAGGAGTGGGTCCGCTTTCACATCCGGCGCGAGCGCCAGTGGTTCAAGGTCCTCGAGCACCTGATGCAGACCGAGCCCTGGGACCTCGCGTCGGTGGTCTTCGACGGGGTGGACAAGCTGCAGCACGCCTGCTGGCGGTTCATCGACGACGGCCTGTTCGCCACGTTCGGGGACTCCGACTGGGCGCAGCGGGTGCGCGACCTGTGCCTCGACTATTTCCGGCAGCTCGACGACCTGATCGCGCGGGCGATCGACCTGGCCGGGCCGGAGACGCGGGTGTTTCTCGCCTCCGACCACGGCTTCGGCCCTTCGGACGAGATCTTCTACGTCAACTCGTGGCTGGCCGAGCAGGGCTTCCTGAAGTGGAAGGACGACGCCCCGGTCGCGCCCGAGGGATACATCAACACCGAGGGGATGAAGGCCGCGGCGTTCCTGTTCGACTGGAGCCGGACCAGCGCCTACACCCTGACGCCCGGCAGCAACGGCATCTACATCCGGCCGGGGAAGGTCTCAGGCGCCCCCGACCTGAGCGATGCGGAGCGCGCTTCGCTGCGGAGGCGCCTCATCGACGGACTGCTGTCGGTCGTCAATCCGAGGACCGGCGAGCGCGTGGTCCGCAAGGTCATGACCCGCGAGGAGGCCTTCCCCGGTCCGCATTCCGGGCTGGCCGCCGACCTGACCCTGGTCCTGCGCGATTTCGGCTTCGTCTCGGTCACCCGGTCCGAGGCGATCCTCAAGACCCGCAAGGACGTCGCCGGGGTGCACAACCCGCGCGGCATCTTCCTGGCCTCGGGCCCCGGCATCCGCCGCGGCGCCGTCGTGGGGGACCTGTCGATCCTCGACGTCACGCCGGCCCTCATGCAGAGCCTCGGGCTCGCGGTGCCCCAGGAGTTCGAGGGACGCCTGCCGGTCGAGATCTTCGAGGACGCGCCCGCCGTGCGGCTGGCCCCTGCGGCGGTCCCTTCCGAGATGGATCGGCCTGCCGAGCCGGTCGCCGCGGGGATGGCGGCGGCGGACGGCATGGACGCCGAGGGGGAGGCGACCGTGATGGAGCGCCTCCGGGCCCTCGGCTACATCGAGTGATCCCGGGAGATTGACGATGCCGCACGCCGTGCTCGACGGAACCCGGATCCATTACCAGAGCGTGGGGGAAGGCCCCGACCTGGTGATGGTGCACGGCATCGCCGCCAACATGGCGTTCTGGTTCCCGCGCATCGCCCGGGAGCTGGCGCGCACTCATCGCGTGACGGTCTACGACCTGCGGGGGCACGGCATGTCCGCCATGCCCCCGGCCGGCTACACGCCCGCCGACATGGCGGGGGATCTCGCGATGCTCATGGACCATGCCGGGATCGGCTGCGCCGACCTCGTCGGCCACAGCTTCGGCGGCACGGTCTGTCTCGAGTTCGCCGCGCGGCTTCCCGGGCGCGTGCGATCGCTGACGCTCGCGGACGTGACGGTCAACGCGCTGCAGGACATCGACTCGGGCCAGGACGGGACGTACTGGAAGGCGTGGCGCGGGCAGCTCGAGTCGATCGGGATCCGGATTCCGGCCGAAACGCCGAAGGCGACGCTGGGCCTCCTGGAGGAGCTGGCGGAGCCGGGCCTCGAGAAGGCCCGCCAGACGAAGCACGCGGGGGATTTCTTCGTGCCGTTCGGCCGCTGGAACGGGGCCCGGCGCACCGCCAACCAGTGGCTCCGGCTCCTGCGCACGACGGAGGCCTGGAAGGAGATGCAGTCCGGCGGCCCGACGCTGGAGGAGATCCGCGGGCTCGACCGGCCGGTTCTCCTGATGTTCGGCGAGCGCTCGCGCTGGCTCAAGACCTGCCACTCGCTGGCGCAGTCGCTCCCCTCGTCCGAGACGGTGATCGTCCCGGCCGCGGGACACTTCTTCCCGCTCCTGAAGCCCCTGGTGTTCGTGGCGCACCTCCAGGCGTTTCTCGAGCGCGTGTCGCAGGACGCCCCGGTCTCCGTGGCGGAGGCGCGGCCATGAAAAACCTCCAGCTGATGCTGCACCTCCAGCGCCTGCTGGACGGCGAGCTTCCCGACACGGGGCTGGACGACCTCGAGGACCTGGGCACGGACGATTTGGAAGGGGGCGAGGCCTCGGACCTCGAGGACCTGGGCCCCATCATGGAGGAGCTGGACGAGATGAACGCGGAACGGGACGACCCCCTGGACGGGCTCGACATGGATCTGGACGGCATGGAGTCCCTGCTCGAGACGGACGATGCCGGGGCGGTCGTCCCCGGGACGGGCGGGCCCGACGACGACCTGAAGCGGCTGGAGGAGCTGATCAACCCGGGGGCCGGCAAAAGCGCGGGCCGGTCCCGGCCTGCGGCGGCCGCGCGGCGCCCGGGGGCCGCTCGATCCGCGGCGCCCCGCGGGGAAGGGGCCGCGGCCCGCGGGCGCGACGGCCGCCTGCAGCGTCTCCTGCGCGTGCTGGACGACGTCGACGAGGACGATCCCGTCGAAGAGGACGTGCGCCGGCTGCGGCGCCTGGTCGGCTCCAGGATGGCTTCCGGGGGGGCGGCCGCCCGCCGGGACCCGTTCGACCCGGTGATCCTCAGGCGCCGGGAGCAGGTCCGCGAGTTCCTGGGCGCCTGGCGCGAGACCCTGCGCGCGGCGCGACGCCGCGAGCGCCAGGAGAAGCCCTGATCAGGAAGGCCGCATGATCGAACCCTCGCCTCGCCTCGAAAAGAAAAACCCCCCGCTGAAGGAGGGCCGCCCCACCGGCCTGCGCCGCGGCAATTTCCGGCAGCTGGCGGGCGCGGGGTTCGGCGACGCGCGCAACAGCTACGCCCACTGCATGAACTGGTTCCGCGGCCGGCTGTACGTCGGCACGACGCGGAACATCTTCCAGCTCGTGAGCATCGCGCCCGACCAGTCGACCGACGCCTTCCACCTGTGGCCGGTCCCGGTCCCCCGCGGGCTGGACGCGACCGGGCTGGAGCAGAACTGCCAGATCTGGCGCTCCTCCCCTCTCGGCGGGCCGTTCGAGCAGGTGTTCGAGTCCCCCCGCATCGACTCGCAGGACGGCCGGTACAAGGTGTGGCGGGACTTCGGCTACCGCAGCATGGTGGTCTGCAGGACGGAAGCGGACGACGTCGAGGCGCTGTACGTCAGCACCATGTCGTCGTCCAAGGCCCCGGGCGCCCTCATCCTGAGATCGACGGACGGCGAGCGCTTCGAGTCGGTGACCGATCCCGGCATCGGCGATCGCCGCATCAGCTCGTACCGCGCCCTGGTCGGCTTCAAGGGGAGGCTGTTCGCCGCCCCGGCGGGCAGCGGCCGGATGTGGGCCAGCGCCGTGTCGTCTGTCGTCCTCGAGTGCCGCGACCCGCGGAAGAAGGAATGGCACGCCGCCTCCGAGCCGGGGTTCGGTGACCCGACCAGCGCCGGCGTGTTCGAGATGGCGGTGTTCGACGGGCATCTCTACGCGGGGGTGAGCAACCCCTACACCGGCATCCAGGTCTGGAAGACCGACGCCTCCGGAAACCCGCCCTACCGCTGGAAGAAGGTGCTCTCCGGCGGGGCGGGGCGCGGCAAGCTCAACCAGGCGGTCATGTCGATGTGCGCCTTCAAGGACGCGCTCTACATCGGCACCGGGATCAGGCGGGGCGGCTACGACCGCGAGTTCGAGACCGGCCCCGCGGCGGGGGAGCTGATCCGCATCTTCCCCGACGACCGCTACGAGCTGGTCATGGGGCAGGAGCGGAAGTCCGACGGTATCGATCTCAAGCCGCTCAGCGGCCTGGGCCCGGGGTTCGACAACCCGTTCAACGGCTACATCTGGTGCATGGCGGAGTACGACGGCTGCCTGTACGTCGGCACGTACGACTCGAGCATCTTCGTCTGGTGGATCGATCCGAACCGCGTGCCCAAGGGAGTGCATCCCCGCCTGCGCCTGCTGGGGGCGCAGAGGATCGTCGACCGCGAGGCCGGATTCGATCTGTGGCGCACCCCCGACGGCGTGCACTGGTTCGAGGTCAGCCGCGACGGGTTCGGCAATCCGTACAACTACGGCGTGCGCACGCTGCACGGCCGCGAGAACGGCCTGTACGTCGGCACCGCCAATCCGTTCGGGCCCCAGGTTGCGGTGCAGACCGCCACCGGCTGGACCTACGCCGACAACCCGCGCGGCGGGTGCGAGGTCTGGATGGGCCGGCCCGACGTCGAGCCGGAGGAGGACCGCCCGGTCCACACGATCTCGGGCGGGGCGGTCAACGTGCACTACGACCGCGCCATGTACGAGCACCCGCTCCTGCGCTCCGGCGAGTACTACAGCTTCAGCCACTACTCGAACTACGGCTACTGGGAGGAGGACACGCCGAGCCAGAAGGAGGCGTGCGACAACCTGATGGACCGGCTGCTCGGCTTCCTGCCCGGGCGCGCCGGCCGGATCCTCGACGTCGCCTGCGGGCTGGGGGCCACCTCCCGGTACCTGGGACGGCTGTTCGGGCCGGAGAACGTGACGGGCATCAACATCTCGGACAAGCAGATCGCCACCTGCTTCCAGACCGCGCCCGGCTCCGAGTTCCTGGTGATGGACGCGACCCAGCTCGATTTCGAGGACGAGAGCTTCGACAACATCCTCTGCGTCGAGGCGGCGTTCCACTTCCGGACGCGGGCGCGCTTCCTGCGCGAGGCGCTGCGCGTCCTGAAGCCGGGCGGGCGGCTCGTCCTGTCGGACATGCTGTTCACCCAGGCGGCCATGGAGAAGAGCCCCGTCCTCCACCCGAAGAACTTCGTCGCGGGCCCGGGGGCGTACCGGGACGTGCTCGAGGCGGCCGGGTTCGAGGACGCCTGCGTGGTGGACGCCACCGAGGAGAGCTTCATCCGCTGCAACGAGCACTTCATCCGCTACGCGCTGGGAAAGTTCCAGGACGGCGAGATCGACGCCGCCGGGTTCACCCCGGTCCTGGCGAACCGGCTGGCGCTCCTCCTGAGCCTGCGCTACTACGTGCTCGCCGGCGCGCGCAAGCCCGTGGGCGCGAAGGGGCGGGGGCGGGACGGCGAGCTATCGGCCGCAGCGGGGACGACGGGACAGCTGAAGGCATTCGAACGGGAGGCCTACAGGCCCTCCTGGCTGGAGGAGTTCATGAAGCGTGACGAGAAGAAGGCGGTCGAGACGCGGGGCCGGGTGCGGCGATCGGCGAAGGCGCACTGGCTCCTGGCCTCGGTGACCAAGAGGCAGAGCCAGCTGCACCGCGAGCTGGCGCTCCTGCTCGACAAGGAGGCGGAGGCGCACGAGGCCATGGCGCGCTGGGACAAGGGCGCGGCCGGCGAGGGCGCGAAGGATGCGCCGGCCCCGGGGGCCGTGGAGGGCCCGGGCGCGGCCGCGACGGCGACGATCGGGGCCCACCCGTCCGACCTGAACGCGCCCGCGGTTGCGGCCGGGCCCGAGGCGCCCGCCGGCGGCCCGGCCGACCGAAAGGCCGCGGGCGTCGCCCGCGTCGAGGCGCGCGCGCACCGCGACCTGGCCCTGCGCGCCGACGCACGCACGCTGTGGCACAAGACGGTCACCGCGCTCCTCCTGCGCAAGGGGATGCCGGACGGATCGCGCCTGCACGTGTCGCCGGACGACGCGCGCGGCACCGGAGACGAGGGTGACTGAACGCGGCACCGGGATCCGATCGCACTACGAGCAGTGGATGTCGGAGGACTCGCTCCTGGGGCCCCAGGGGGAGTACTTCGAGGGGAGCTTCTTCGCGAACTACGGCTACTGGGAGACCGACACGAAGGGGGCGCGCGAGGCCTGCGAGAACCTCATGGAGAAGCTCCTGGCCATGGTCCCCGACAAGTCGGGCACCATCCTCGACGTGGCGTGCGGCGTCGGCGCCACGACGCGCCACCTGCTGCGCCACTACGCCCCCGAGCGGATCACGGCCGTGGACTTCGCGGAGAAGAACCTCGAGACGGCGCGCCGGCACACCCCGGGCTGCACCTTGCGGCAGATGGACGCGACGCGCCTCGACTTCCCGTCCGGGTCGTTCGACACGGTGATCTGCGTCGAGGCGGCGTTCCATTTCCAGCCGCGCAGCCGGTTCCTGCAGGAGGCCTGGCGCGTCCTCAAGCCGGGGGGCCGGCTGATCCTGGCCGACATCCTGTGCGAGCGCTGGGCCGACTCGGTCAGCCGGATGCTTCACCCGCAGAACCACGTGAAGGATCCGCAGGCGTACGCGGAGGTCCTGGTCCGCGCCGGGTTCGACGCACCGGAGATCGTGGACGTCACCGAGGAGAGCTGGGTCCGATCGAGCCGTTCGATCACCCGCTACCTGTGCGGGCTCTTCGAGGAAGGGCGGATCGATCGCAAGATGTACAACCAGTTCATGACCCGCCGGCTGGTCAGCGCCCTGAGCACGCGCTACTACGTCCTGGCGGCCGCCCCCAAGCCGGCGGTGCCGCGGGAGGACGACGGCGACACGGCCGGCGCCGAGGAGACCGCCCCTCCCGGTGCCGAGTGGCTGGGCGCCTCTCCCGGCAAGCCGGACGGTCTCCGCACCCTGGTCAACCACGCCCGCCTGGCCGGCACCGAGCGCGCCATGCGCCTGCGCCGCATGGCCCGGCTGGAAGAGGCCTGGGCCCAGATGCTCACCCGCGAAGGGGACCGGCGCGGCGCGCGCAAGCACGCGGCGCGCGCGCTCCTCTACCTCGAGGCCGCCAAGGCCCTGCGCCGGGCGAAGTAGGACGGAGAGCCTCTCCATGCCGGGCGCGCGCTTCGATCGGATCATCAACGAGCGGTACGACCGCTCCATGTACGGGGACCTGGCGCACGCCCTGTACGAGGGGAGCGACTTCCACAACCTCGGCTACTGGTTCCCGGCGACCGGCTCGCTCAAGGGGGCGTGCGAGCAGATGGTCGACAGGCTCCTGTCGTTCATCCCCGACAAGACGGGGGGCATCCTGGACGTCGGCTGCGGGAAGGGGGCGACGACGCGCCGGCTGCTGACGGAATACCCGCCGGAGGCGGTGACGGCGATCAACATCTCGACGAAGCAGCTCGCCACCGGCCGCGCCAACGCCCCGGGCTGCGCCTTCCTGGCGATGGACGCGACGCGCCTCGCCTTCCCCGACGAATCGATCGACAATGCCATCTGCGTCGAGGCCTGCTCGGACTTCAACACGCGCGAGAAGTTCCTCTACGAGGCGTACCGCGTGCTGCGCCCCGGCGGGCGGCTGGTCTTCTCGGACATCCTGGTGGAATGGTGGCTGGAGAGCCGGTCGCCGGCGCGCCGCGGCGCGAACTTCGTCCGCGGGATTCCCGAGTACCGGTCCCTGTTCCGCCGCGTCGGGTTCCGGCAGGTCGAGGTGGAGGACGCGACCGACCGGGTGCTCGTGCCGTACGTGCGCCATTACACGCTCTTCCTCAAGCGGCGGTTCGACTCCGGAACGATCGACCGCAAGGGCTACAACCGGGGCATGGCCGCCCTCGGCCTGACCCTGTTCTGGATGCGGCACTACGTGGTCGGATGGGCGCTGAAGACATGATGGACCAGACCGCCGCGGGCCCGGGGGGGATCGACACGTCGTACGATCCGTTCTCGCGGGAGCCGTCGTACGTCGACCTGAACCGGGAGTTCATCCGGAGCCTCGGTCTCTCCGCCCAGCCGCGCGCCGGGGGGCTGCGCCTCCTCGACCTGGCGTGCGGCACCGGGACGATGACCGAGCTGCTGCTCGAGGAGCTCGGCGGCGACGACCGCGTGCTCGGCGTGGACCTGTCCAGGGCGTCCCTGGCCCATGCGCGCCGCCGCCTGCTCGAGCCCGCCTCCGCGTCACGGCATGCGGGGCGGGTGAGGCTGGTCAACGCGTCGGCCGACCGCCTGCCGGTCCCGTCGGCGGACGCCGACGTGGTCCTGATGGGAAACGCCATCCACTATTTCAAGGAGCAGGCGCCGCTCCTCGACGAGATCCACCGGGTCCTGCGGCCGGGCGGGCTGTTCGCCTTCAACACCTCGTTCTACGCCGGGACGTTCCTTCCCGGGACCGAGCGGTTCTACGAGGAATGGGTGAAGGAGGCGCTCAAGTTCGTCCTGCGCCGGGACGCGGAGGAGCGGAGCCAGGGGCGGCCGGGGCTGACGCGCGCCCGCGGGCGGGGGGACGCGACCTTCTCGCGCCGCTGGCCCTCCGCCGACGAGTACGCCGCCGCCGTGGCCGGCCGCGGGTTCGCGGTCAGGAGCGTGAACCGGCGCACCGCGGTCATGACGCGCAGCTCGTTCGAGGCGATCGGCGCCTACGAAGGATGCGCCGCCGCCCTGCTGAACGGATACCCCGTCCCCCTGGCGAGCGAGGCGCTGGCCCGATCGGTCGCGCCGGTCCTGGAAGCCACCGGGAGGCAGACGGTGCCGCGGCAGTGGCTCGAGATCGTCGCGGTGCGGAACGGCCTGCCGGCCGGTCCCGGAGGATCGCATGACCCCGCCTGAAGCGCCCGCGCCGGCCGCCGCGAGGCCGCTCGACGGCATGGTCGCCGTGGTCACCGGTGGCAGCAGCGGCATCGGCCGCTCGGCCGCGATCGCCTTCGCGCGCGCCGGCGCCTCGGTCGTCGCCGTCGGGCGCAGCGCCGCCCGCCTGGAGGAGACGATCGCCGAGGCGGAGAAGGCCGGCCCGGCGTCCGGCGCCGGGCACCTGCCGCTGGTCCTCGACGTCGGCAGCGAAGAGGACATGGCGCGCATGGCCGACCGCACCCTCGAGCGCTTCGGCCGCATCGACATCCTGCTCGCCTCGGCCGGGATCCTGCGAAGCGGCAAGGGGCCGAAGACGGCGACCGAGCTCTCGCCGGCCGACTGGAACGCCATCCTGCGCACCAACCTGCGCGGCACGTTCCTGTCGAACCGCGCGGTCCTGCCGGCGATGCTGCGCCAGAAGAGCGGCGACATCATCAACGTCTCGTCCACCTCGGGGCTGCGCGGCTTCGCCTACGACGCCGCCTACTGCGCCTCGAAGTTCGGCATCATCGGCCTGAGCGAGTCGCTGTCCGAGGAGGTGCGGCGCTCCGGCATCCGCGTGACCACCATCTGCCCCGGACCGGCAGGCACGGCGATGTGGGACCAGAACCTGCCGGTGCCGCCCCCCGAGAAGACCATGCCGGTGGAGCGCGTCACCGAGCTCATCCTGTACACCGTCACGCTGCCGCGCGACACCGTGCTGCACAACCCGGTCATCGTCCCGCTGCGCAGCCACCGCCGCCCGGCCTTCCGGGCCCCCGGCCCGGGGGCCTCCATCGGGCGCGGCGAGGAGCCGGTCGCGTGAGCGGGCGACTGCACGGGCAGGCGGCCATCGTCACGGGCGGCGCCAGCGGCATCGGGCTCGCGGTCGCCGCCCTCCTGGTGCGCGAGGGGGCCTCGGTCCTGGCGGCCGACGTCAGCCCCGAGCGCACCGCGGACACCGTCCGCGCGCTGTCGGAAAAGCATCCGGGCGCGGCGGTCTTCGGCCGCGCCGTGGACGTGAGGCGCGAGGACCAGGTGGACGCCATGCGGGACGAGGCCCTCGAGCGCTTCGGACGCATCGACATCCTGGTGGCGAGCGCCGGCATCCTGCGCGGCGTCCCCGGCAAGCCGCAGACGCTCGCCGACACCCCGGCCGACGCGTGGGACCGGGTGATCGAGACGAACCTCACCGGCATGTTCCTGACCGTCCGCGCCGTCCTGCCTATCATGCAGAAGCAGCGGCGCGGCAACATCATCACGCTCTCCTCCATGTCGGGCCGCAAGGGGGTCGCCTGCGACGCCGCGTACTGCGCCTCCAAGTTCGGGGTCATCGGGCTGTCGGAGAGCCTGGCGGAGGAGGTCCGGCCGTACGGCATCCGCGTGCAGACGGTCCTGCCCGAGGTGGTCGATACCCCGATCCTGGCGCAGAATGGTCCCATCTTCCGGCCGAAGGACATGCTGTCGGCGGAGCGCGTCGCCGACTTTATCCTGTATCTTGTCGCCTTGCCCGACGACACGTGGCTGCTCAACCCCGTGATCGCGCCGTCCCGCGCGCGGCGCTCCACGACTTGAAGAGGAGAACCGCATGAGACTTCAGCCCAGGATGACCGGCCCTCTCGTCGCCATCGCGCTCTGCCTGTTCACCGACTGCGCCGCCGGTCCGCCCGCGACCGACGACGCGTCGTCCCCCTCGGATCGCCCCTCCGCCGCCCGCGGTGACGCCCCGGCCGGCCGCGGCGCCTGCGCCCTCAAGGAGGGCGACTCCAACCGCACCATCATGGTGCAGGGGAAGAAGCGCGAGTACGTGCTGCACGTGCCGAAGTCTCCTCCCGGGAAGCCGCTGCCTCTGGTGATCACCCTGCACGGCGGCGCCGGCTCCGGCCCGAACGTCAAGGGCTTCTCCATGATGGACCCGTCCGCCGACGCGAACGGGTACATCGCCGCCTACCCCTCCGGCATGCGCGGCCTCATCGGCGGGACCTGGAACGCCTCGGAGTGCTGCGGCCTGGCGATGGAGAAGAAGTCGCCGGACCTCGAGTTCATGTCCGCCCTGATCGACGAGCTGGTCGGCATGAACTG
>DATNEZ010000226.1:0-6354 GCA_035606645.1 Binatia bacterium | reverse complement strand
CCCGCACGATCACCTGCGCCCCCTGGGCGCGCGCGAAGTCCACCAGCAGCCCGTCGAACGAGTCGACCTCGACGTTCGACCAGCGCCCGACCACGGAGCGCAGGATGTCCACGCGCTCCTCCAGCGGAAACAGCGGGTCCTTGTCCGGATTGCGCAGGATGGCGATGACGATCCGATCGAACAGGTCGCGCCCGCGCGAGATGATGTCCAGGTGGCCGTTCGTGATCGGGTCGAATGTGCCCGGAAAGACGGCGGTCAGCTTCATCCTCGGCTCCTAGGCCTCCGGCCCGGCCGGCTTGTGCCCGCGGGCGCGCATCTCCGCCGCGTGGCGCAGCGCCGCCGGGGTCACCGTCTCGCCGGCCAGCATGCGCGCCAGCTCCTCGACCTTGCCCTGATCGTCGAGCACGTCCACCTCCACCTCCGTGCGGCCGCGCGCCTGGCGCTTCCCGACCCGGACGTGGCGGTCGGCGTACGAGGCAATCTGCGGCAGGTGCGTCACGCAGATCACCTGGTGTTGTCGCGACAGGGACTTGAGCCTCCGCCCGACCGCCTCCGCCACCGCCCCGCCGATCCCCGCGTCGACCTCGTCGAAGACCAGGGACCGCGGCTCGGCCTGGCGGCGCAGCACCACCTCGAAGGCGAGCATCACGCGCGACAGCTCGCCGCCCGAGGCGACCTCCGAGAGCGGCCCGGGTGGCTCCCCGGGATTCGCCGACAGGAGGAATTCCACCACGTCGTATCCCGTCCCGTCAACGGCGACCTCCTCGTCGCCGGCCCGCAGGCCGGAACCGGCCTGGACGCGCCGCCTCAGGTCGATGGCGAAGCGTGACTTCGCCATGGCCAGGCCCGCGAGCTCCTTCTCGATCTCGCGCTCGAGGACCCGGGCCGCGCCGCTCCGGGCGCGCGACAGGGACGAGGCGCGGCGCAGGGCCTCGTCTCCCAGGACCTGCACGAGCCGATCGATCTCTTTCCCGGAGTCCGCGCCGCCGGTCAGGGCGTCGAGCTCCGCCTTCGCCTCGACGCCCAGCCTCAGCAGATCGTCCTCGTCCCCGCCCGGCGCGTGCCGGCGCACGAGCGCCTCGAGCATCTGGATGCGATCGTCGATCGCCTGCAGTCTCTGCGGCTCGAACTGCAGACGCTCGGGATAATCGCGGAGCATGGCGGAGATGTCCTGCAGGTCGGCCCGCGCCGACTCGGCCCGCGCCAGGTCGTCGCGCAGCGACGCGTCGAACCGCGCCAGCTCGCGAAGGTCCCGGATGGCCTCCGCCAGCCGCGAGACCGCCGCCCCCTCCCCCTCGTAAAGGCTGTCGTACGACTGCCGCGCGTGGCGCAGGATCGTTTCGGCGTTGCGCAGGAGGTCGCGCTCGGCGCGCAGCCTGGAGCGCTCCCCGGGCTGGACGGCGGCCCGTCCGATCTCGTCGGCCCTGGATCGCAGCAGATCGATGCGGGCCTCCCGGCGATCCGCCCCCTCGCGAAGCGCGGACTGCCGCGCGACCGCCTCCTGGAGGCGGCGGGCCGCGGCGGCCATCTCGTCCAGCTCGGGGTCCAGCCCGGCGTGGCGATCGAGGAGATCGCGGTGGCTCGCGGGCGTCAGGAGAATCTGCTGCTGGTGCTGGCCGTGCAGGTCGACCAGGATCGAGCCGAGGGCCCTCAGATCGGCGACGGCCGCGAGGCTCCCTCCCACGAACGCCCGCCCTTTCCCCTGGGCGAGAATCTCGCGGCGCACCACGATCGAGCCGTCCTCCACGCGGTACCCGCGCTCGTCCAGGCACTGCCGGGCCGCGCGGTTCGAGGCCACGTCGAACTCGGCCTCGACCGAGGCGCGATCGGCGCCCGAGCGGATCATCTCGGTCCCCGATCGCCCCCCCAGGACGAGCGACAGGGCGTCGACCAGGATCGACTTTCCGGCGCCGGTTTCCCCCGTGAGCAGATTGAGGCCCGGCCCGAGGTCGAGGGTCAGCTCGCGGACGATTGCGAGGTTGGTGATGTGAAGGCAGCGGAGCATCGAACTCGTCTTGTGGTGGGTGCCAGAACGCGCGGGTTCGATCGGAGGCGCATGCTATCAGAGGGATCCAGGGTTGTCAAGGAAGGGTCCGTGTGCTAACTTACGACGCTCGAACCTGTTGCGCGATCGCGCAGCCCTTTCAGGAGACCCCGGATGCTGATGCTCACGTCCCCCGTCCTGGCGGCAGCGTCCGCGGGATACGGGGGGGACGTCCTGCGCCTGATTTCCGACTCGGGGGCGCTCGTCAAGTTCGTCCTGCTCATCCTCCTCGGCTTCTCGGTCCTGTCCTGGGCGGTCATCTACGAGCGCTACCGCGGCCTCAAGCGCGCCGAGGAGCAGACGACCCGGTTCCTGCATGCCCTCGATGAAGGGCGTCGCCTGGCCGATCTGAAGGACCACAGCAGCCGCTTCACCCCCAGTCCCCTGGTGCCGATCTTCCTCGCCGGGTTCAAGGAGCTGACGTCCTCCATCGCCGAAAACGTCAGCCGGTTTCGCGGCAACCCCGGCATGCCGGACGAGGCGCGCGACCGGATCCTCGAGCGGGTCCGCCGGCGTCTCGAGGAAGCCGCGGCCGGCGAGGCGGACCACCTCGACAGCCATCTCGGAATCCTCGCGACCACCGGGGCCGTCACTCCGTTCGTCGGGCTGTTCGGCACCGTGTGGGGAATCATGAACGCCTTCCAGGGGATCGGCATCACCGGATCGGCCAGCCTGGCGGCCGTCGCCCCCGGCATCTCCGAGGCGCTGGTGACCACCGCGGCGGGGCTGTTCGCCGCCATCCCGGCGGTCATCGGGTACAACGTGCTCATGGCCAGGGCGCGCCGCCTGGGGGGCCGCATCGATCGATTCGTCCTGCACTTCGTCTCGATCGCCGACACGCAGATCGAGGCCGGGAGGACCGCCGCGGCCACCGCCGAGGCGGCCAAGGTCCGACTCTGATCGGAGCCGGAGCCATTCCATGGGCATGAACCTGCCGGCGCGGGGCCGGGGGCGCTTCGCGCCTGCGCTGTCGGACATCAACGTGACGCCCCTGGTGGACGTCATCCTGGTGCTGCTGATCATCTTCATGGTCACGGCTCCCATGATGACGCGCGGCATCGACGTGAAGCTCCCCAAGACCGAATCCGGGGCCGACGCGACCGAGCAGCGCCTGATCGTCAGCGTCGATCGCGAGAACACCGTCTATCTCAACGATCGCCCCGTGAACCTGAACCTTCTGGACGACCGATTGAAGACCGAGATGAAGCGGACCGGCGTGGACTTCGTGTTCCTGCGCGCGGACCAGGACGTCCCGTACGGCCGGGTCATGCTGGTGATGGACCAGATCAAGAAATCCGGCGCCGATCGAGTCGGCATGGTCACCCAGCCGGCCCGGCCGCCCCAGAAGAAGGGGGCCTCGAAATGAGTCCACGGCTGGACGCCGCAGACGTCGGCCCCCCCTCCCTCCCGTGGAGGGTGACCGTGTCGGTGTCGATGGCGCTGCACGTCCTCGGGTTCGTCCTTGCGGTCGGCCTGCCGCGTCTCCTGCCGCGGCCCGCGCTGCAGCCTGTCTACGTCGTCGATCTGGTGGCGCTCCCGGCCGGGCCGGCGGCCGACTCTCCCCCGCCGCCCGCCGCCGCCGCGGCGTCGCAACCCGCCGCGCCGCCCGCGCCGAAGAAATCCGAAAAGGCGATCACCCTCCCGGAGCCGAAGAAGCCGAAGGCGGAGCCGAAGCCCGAGCCGAAGAAGACCCCGGTGCCGAAGAAGACGCCCGAGGCGAAGCCGGCCTCGACACCGGCCGCGACCGCCTCCGCCCCCTCGACCGGCACGGCTACGTCGCAGTCCCAGGCCCCCGCCACGACCAGGCCGTCCGGGGCCACGCAGGACGCCGGCGTTCCGGGCGGGACCGGGGCCCCGGGCGGCGGGTTCGGCGGCACGGGGACCGCCGCCGCCGACGCGATGACGTTCTACGGCTCGCTGGTGACACGGCAAATCGAGCGCGCCTGGAAAAAGCCGATCTACCCGCCGTCCGAGACCGGCCGGAAGATCTTCACGGTCCAGCTCCGCCTGACCCTGACCAGCAGCGGAAGGGTGTCCGACGTGAAGATCCTGGTCCCGAGCGGCTACGACGCGATGGACCGATCGGTCCTGGCGGCGGTCAACGAGGCGATCTTTCCGCCCTTCCCGTCGGCGCTCGCCTATCCGTCGATCCCCTTCCCCGTGGAAATCGCCCTGACCCCAGATTAGGAATCCGGAGACCCCTTGAGACTCGCGACACGATTCACCATCCTTCTCGTTTCCCTGGGCGTGGCCTTCGCGGTGGCCGCGGCTGCGCGGCAGGAGGGCCAGGCCCCTCCTCCCGATGCGCCGATCCCGTCGGTGCCGATCCTCCGCATCGTCGGAGCGGCGCGCCCGAAGATCCCGATCGCCCTGCCCGGCTTCCAGGCCCCGGCCGACGCCAAGGCCCAGGACGTCGCGCGGACGATCCGGGACACGGTGAGGGACGATCTCGACTTCTCCGCCTTCTTCTCCATCGTCCCGGAGGAGTACCACAAGATGGTGCGCAGCGACCCGGGGGGCCGGGTGCCGTTCAAGGAGTGGCAGGGAGTCGGGGCCGACGCCCTGCTGATCGGGAGCCTGGGATCCGATCTCTCCGCGCTCGTGGTCGAGTGGCGTCTGTACGACACCACCGACCAGAAAGTGCTCCTGGGGAAGCGATACCGGGGCGAGGCGGACCAGGCGAGGCTCATCGCCCACAGGCTGAGCAACGAAATCGTCCAGCAGTACACGGACCAGCCGGGCATCGCCCTGACGCGCATCGCGTTCGTCTCCCAGGTCGGCAAGGGGAAGGAGATCTTCGTCATGGACTACGACGGGGCGCGCCCGAAGCGGATCACCGCCAACGGCTCGATCAACCTGTCGCCGACCTGGTCGCCGGACGGCCGCCAGATCGCCTTCATGACTTACCGCTCCGGAAGGCCCGAGCTGATGATCATCAACAACGAGGGGGAGCTGCAGCGGGCGTTCCCGCAGCAGGGGGAGCTGAACAGCGCCCCCGCCTGGTCGCCGGACGGCAGCACGCTCGCCTTCACCAGCAGCCGGGACGGCAACGCGGAGATCTATCTCCTGCGCCTCTCCAACCGGTCCCTGACGCGCCTGACGCGCAGCGAGGCGATCGACACCTCTCCGGCGTGGTCGCCGGACGGCCGGCAGATCGCCTTCACCTCCGACCGTGCAGGGAGCCCGCAGATCTACGTCATGGACGCGGATGGTGGGAACACCCGGCGGCTGACCACCGAGGTCTCCTACAGCGACGCCGCCTCCTGGTCGCCGCAGGGTGACAAGATCGTATTCACCGCCCGCGTCCCGGGGGGATTCGACATCTTCCTGAAGGACCTGAAGACCGACCAGATGGGCCGGCTGACGGAAAATTCGAACATCAACGAGTGGCCGCGGTGGTCGCCCGACGGCCGGCACCTGGTGTTCGCGTCCAATCGCACCGGCAGTTTCGACATCTACACCATGGACGTGGACGGATCGCGCCTGAAGCGGCTCACCCGTGGCGGCAACAGCTATTCGCCGTCCTGGTCCAGGTGAGGCGGCTTCGAACGCGTGCTATAATTCCGACGAATTCGACGTGGGCAAGCCCGCAGGTTTCCGACCGGCTCTTCCGCCCCTCAGGAGGTGACCCGATGGCTCATGGAGTCTCCCGTAATCTGGCACTTTCGTTCATCGCCCTGTTCCTGGCCCTTGCGATTGGGGCGTGCAAGAGCGCGCCCGTGGCCGAGGCACCGGTCACGACGCCGCCGGAGTTCGGCTCGGGCAGCGCCGCCAAGCCGGCCGAGAAGGTCGACGAGACGTCCGGTTTCCAGACCGCTCAGCCCTCCGAGGAGCCGATGCGGGACTCGGGTTCGTCCTCCGCCGACAAGCTCAATGCGCAGGGGGCGCTCAAGCGGGTTCAGTTCGATTTCGACAAATACGACCTGCGTCCGGACGCGATCCGCACGCTGGGCGACGACGCCGCAACGATCAAGCAGCACGGGCAGTTCAAGGTCCGGATCGAAGGGCATTGCGACGAGCGCGGCACCGTCGAGTACAACCTGGCGCTGGGCGAGAAGCGCGCCCGGGCGGCGCGCGACTACCTGGTCTCCCTCGGGACGCCCGCGGGGCGCCTTTCCATCGTGTCGTTCGGCAAGGAACGCGCCCTCGACCCCGGCCATAACGAAGAGGCCTGGGGCCTGAACCGGCGCGCCGAGCTGTTGTTCGTCTCCGAGTGAGCCGGGACTAAGAAAGGATAGCGGTGTCCGGGGTGAGAGGCAGGATGGGTGGCGGGGCGCTCGCCGTCGTGCTCGTGGCGGCCGCCTTCGGCG
>DATNEZ010000211.1:0-3050 GCA_035606645.1 Binatia bacterium | reverse complement strand
CGTTTCGGTCAGGCGCCAGGCCAGCGTGGCCAGCCCCCAGAGGAACAGCTCGAAGTAGGGCCCCGCGAATCCCACCCACAGCCGCTTCGACCGCTCGGGGAACAGCCATGCGTCGCTGACGTCGCAGTAGAGGGCCGGCTGGAGATACACCGCCATGAATCCCATCTCGTGGACCTCCCCCCCCAGGCGCTTGCAGGTCACTCCGTGGGCCAGTTCATGAAGGGTGCCGACGACGAAGGAGACGACGAGGAGCGCGGGAATCGCCCACAGCCTGTAGAGCCCGGAAAGATCCAGGGCCAGGGCGCCCCGGTTCCCGATCGTGACGCCCGCCGCCAGGAGGATGACCGCGGCCGAGAGCGCCAGGAAGAGCGGGGTGAAGAACCACCCCGTTCGCGGAGCCAGGCGATCGAGGAGACGGTCCGGATCGAACAGGGCGCACCGCAGGTACAGCACGCTCCCGCGGATCCGGCGGCCCCGGCTGTTCTTCTTCCTTGCGGTCCCTTCCAGGAGGCCCGCCCGTTCGAGCCTGTCGATGAACGCCTTCAGGGTCCCGGCCTGAAGCGTCGCCCCGAACCGTTCCTCCGTCTTCTCCCTCACGGCTTCGAGCGACGTCTCGCCGTCGAGCTGCTGCGCGACGAATCGCTCGGCGTCGCGCAGGCGGTAGAAATCGCCGGAGAGCGGGTCCTTCACGACGTAGAAGGATCCCTTGGCCGTCTGCTGATGCGTGACCGCCAGATCGTCCCGCAGTCGTGGCGCCGAGGTGATCATGATGCGCCCCCATCGCGGCTCGATGGCCCCGCCCAGGGACGCCAGGCGCCCGTTGTCGCACCGGACGCCTGGCGCCTTGATGCGGCGGACCTACGAGCTGCAGCTGTCGTGGCTCTTGGTCTTGGAGCTCCTGCTGCCGGACGCGCTGGTTCCGTCGCACGACCCGGAGCTGCCGTTGCTGGTCTGTCCTCCGCCGCCGCCGCCGCAGAGACTGACGCCCAGAAGCGTCAACCCTGGAGCGATGCGCCGTTCGAGCTTCGCAAGCTCGAGATTCAGGTGCTTCATTCGCTATCACCTCCCTCCTGTCGCGCGCAAGTGTGGACCCTGCGGGAGGCCGCAACAATCAGGTGGACCCATCAATGCGAGGGAGGAATCGGGGGGCTGGGCCGTAGGGCCGAACCTTGAGGCCGACCGTCGGCGTGTCGGCGGCCGGAGACTTCCGTCAAAGCATCGGGTCTCCACCCCACCCGCCTCGGTCGTTCATCCCCCGAGGAACGGGGGCGACATCCGGGCGGAGCGCCGCGGGGTTGCGGGGCCGGGCCGACTGAGACCTCGCGTCCCAGGACCCGCCGCGCGCTTTTCAGCGCGGCGGGCGGACGCGAGGCGAAGAGCGAGGGGAGGCGTCGCGCCAGCGACGCCGGACCCGTGCCCGGCCCCGCAACCCCGCGGCGCTCCGACCGAGTTGACGCGGCCCGGTTACTTCTCGACCGGAACCGGCCCGTCGAACACCGTGAACCGCAGCGTGCAGTTGCCGATCCGAATGAGGTCGTTGTGCTGGATGTTGCGGCGCGTCAGGCGCACGCCGTTGACGAAGGTGCCGTTGCGGCTGGCGAGGTCCTGCACGGAGTACTTGTCGACCTGGACGATGATGATCGACGCGTGCTTGCGCGACACCTTCTCGTCCTCGAGCACGATGTCGCAGTCGCGCCGGCCGATGGTGTAGGTGCCGAGGCCGGTGATGTCGAACGATTGCCCCTTCAGGTCTCCTTCGATCACCGTCAGGTAGATCGACTTTCCGCCGAGCGCCGAGGGGCGGCGCAGCACTTTCGCAACCGGCGATTCGAGGGAGGTCTCGTCGATCGCCCCGCCGCCCGCCGGAAGCGCGGTCAGGCGCGGCGCCATGGCATGAGGCCCGGCCGCGTCTGCGGCCGGCCGCCGCGTGCCGTCCGTGCCGGGGCAGATCATGGAGCCGCCGCCCGAGGTCCCGCCCGGGGCGTTGATCCCTCCGGGGGACGGGGGACGCGCGGGGGGCTTGGACGGAGGAAGCGGCTTCTCCTTGCGGATCAGCCACGCGCCGGTGGAGTGGCGCATCCTGGGGGCCGGGTCGTTCGTCCTCGGGGTCGATGTGCTCATCGTGCGCTCCATCGTTAAGGGACCATCCAGTCCAGGTCCAGCTCCTTCGTCGACGCGCTCGGCTGCATGCCCTTGAGCAGGGCGACTTCGTTCTGCTTCACGACTCCGGTGATCTTCGACCGGGACGCGACGCGCCCCTTGTCCGCCAGGAGGCGCACCTCGACACCGTGGCGGCCGGCCGGGACCGACAGGACGTGGGTCACCGTCCCCGATTTCCCCTTGGTCGCATCGAACGGCTTCGACAGGACCGTCTTGCCGTCCACCAGGACCAGGAGGCGTCCGCTCTTCATCTTGTGCTTCACCTCGACCCGGATGCGGCCGCTCGGGCGGTCGATCGGCTGCGCCTCGCGCACCGACCCGGGACGGGGATGGCGCACCGCCTCGAGGACATGACTGATCTCCACCTGCCCGGCGTAGGTCATCGCGCAGACCGCCTCGATCGGCTGGTCGGACCGGGCCGGATCCGGAACACCGTCGGCGGCCGCCGCGCGCGCCGCATCCAGGCCGCCGCGCGCCCCCTCCAGCGATCCGCGCAGGGACGACGATCCGGACGGGCCGCGATCCGCGGGGAGCGGGACGGCGGCCCCGGCGATCGCCACGACGCCGCGCGGCGAGCGGTGCACGACGACCCGGCCGGACGGCGGCGCCTGCTCCTCCTGCGACTCCACGGCGCGGCCGAGCGGCCCCCGGAACAGCTGGCTGATGGTCATGTTGATCCCCACCAGCGCCAGGACGAGGGCGCCGACCAGGGTCGCGAGACGCCATTGGCTGGTGAGCGTGAACCAGGGGGAAGGGACCGGCGCCCCCGCGCTCGCGACCTCCTCCCGTTCCGTCTCCCCCGGATCCGAGGCCGGGATGTCCGTCCCGCCCTCCGCCTCGTCGGTCTCCCCCATCGCAGGCACCGGGAGCCCGCCCAGCGGGGCGAGCAT
>DATNEZ010000197.1:0-2646 GCA_035606645.1 Binatia bacterium | reverse complement strand
CCGAGGACGAGAGGATGGGGCGGATCTCGGGCTACGGCTGGGCGATCGGATATCTCGGAGGCCTGGCGGCGCTCCTCCTCGCCTACCCCTTCACGAGCGCCGGGCTTGCCGAGGGGGCGGATCGGTATCGGGTCTCCTTCCTCGTGGTGGCGCTGTTCCATCTGGTTTTCACTCTGCCGATCCTGGTCCTGCTCAAGGAGCGCGCGCCGCGCCGCCCGGAGCGGCTCCGCGCCCTGTCCCGCGAGGCACTGCGGCGCCTGCGGGACACCTTCCGCCACGTGCGGGCGCTTCGCGACCTGTTCCGCTTCCTCCTGGCATTCCTCGTCTACAACGACGCGGTGACGACGGTCATCGCCTTCTCGGCGATCTACGCCATGCACGTGATCGGCTTCACCGTCCACCAGGTGATGATGCTGTTCATCGTGACCCAGATCACCGCCTTCGCCGGGACCTTCGCGGCCGGCTTCCTGGTGGACCGCTGGGGGGCGAAGCCGACGATCCTGGCCACGCTCGTCCTCTGGATCGGCACGATCGCCGGCGCCTGGGCCGCCCGGGGCGTGGGGCCGTTCTTCGCCGTGGCGATCCTGGCCTCGATCGGCATGGGGTCGACGCAGACCGCCAGCCGGAGCCTGATGGGGCTGCTCGTCCCGCCCGGACGGAGCGCCGAGTTCTTCGGCTTCTTCGCGCTCACCGGGAAGGTCTCCGCGGTCGTCGGACCCCTGCTCTACGGCTCCATCGCCTCGGCCTTCGGCAGCGAGCGGCCGGCGGTCCTGTCCCTCTCGGTCATCGTCCTGGCAGGGCTCCTGCTGATGCTCGGGGTCGACGTGGACCGCGGCCGCCGCGCCGCCGAGCGCGCCGCCCCGCCCCCCGGCGCTCCCTCTGGACGACCGCGGGATGACGGCCTATGATGCGGGCGGTGACGCGATCGGCGCCCCAGGAGGGTCCATGATCGACAGGCTGAAGGCCGACCTGACCCAGGCGATCCGCCAGAAGGACGCCACCACGATGTCCACGCTCCGCATGCTGATCTCGCAGGTGCAGTACGCGCGCATCGAGGCGAAGCGCGATCTGACCGACGACGACTACGTGACCATCCTCAAGCGCGGCGTGAAGACGCGGCGCGAGTCGATCGAACAGTACGAGAAGGGGGGCCGCAAGGACCTGGCCGACAAGGAGCAGGCCGAGATCGCCGTCATCGAGCGCTACCTGCCGGCGGGGATGACCCCCGAGGAGACGGCGCAGGCGGTGGACGCCCTCCTGAAGGAGCTCGGGATCACCGGCAAGCAGGACCTGGGCCGCGCCATGAAGGAGTTCATGGCCCGTCACCGCGGGCGGGCCGACGGCAAGACCGTCAACGCCCTCATTGCGTCCCGCCTTAAGTGAAGCTTCGCGGCGAGGCGGCCGCCCTCACGGCCCTGGCCCTGCTGCTTCTCGCGCTCAATCTCACGCCGATCACCAACAACGACCTGTTCCTGCACCTCAAGACCGGCGACATCGTCCTCAAGACCCATGCCGTTCCCCGGACCGACGACTACTCCGCCCTGGCCCGCGGTCGGCCGTTCGTGGCGCACGAATGGCTCGCGGGCGTCGTCTTCCGGCTGGTGCAGGGGGCCTTCGGGTTCGACGGTCTCGTCGTCCTGAAGGGCCTCGTCGCCCTGGGCGTCGCCTTACTGCTCCATGCGGCGGCCCGCCGCCTGGGCGCCTCTCCGGCCGCGTCCATCGCCTGCCTCGCCTTCGTGATGATCCTGGCCGCGGCGCGCTTCATGGAGCGGCCGCACATCTTCACCTTCCTGATGACGGCCGCATTCCTGTGGCTCCTGGCCGGCCGGCGCTCCGGGGCCCGCGCCCCGCTGTGGGCCTTCGTGCCGCTCCAGGTCCTCTGGGCGAACCTGCACGGCGGGTTCATCCTCGGGCCTTTGCTCGTCGCGGCCGCGGCCCTGGCGGCCGGACTCGACGCGGGTCGCGCCCCGGCCCCGGGCGCTTCGTCGCGGCGCGAGGCGTGGTCCCTGGGGCTCCTCGCCCCGGGTCTCGTGGCCGTCTCGTGCCTGAACCCCTACGGGCCGGGGCTCCTGCGCTTCCCGTTCCAGCTGACCGGGAGCGCGTTCATGGGTGAGATCTACGAATGGCTTCCGCCGTTCGGGAGCCCGTTCGCGTCCACCTACATGGCGCGCTACTACGTGGCCTGGATCGTGATCGGCGCGGCGGTCCTGATTCTCTCCTACGCCCCGGCGCGAGGCGGTCCGACGGCGTCTCCCCCCGACCGCTTCGCCGGCATCGTGTTCGTGCTGTTCCTCGCCCTGTCGCTTCGCATGAACCGAAACGTGGCCGACTTCGCGCTGGCCACCATGCCCGGCGTCGCCGCGTCCTGGGGCCGGGCGGCCGCCCGGCTCACCGGACGGGGACCGGAGGCGCCCCGCCGGGCCGCTCCCCTGCCCTGGATCGCCGCCATCCTCCTGGGCCTGGCGGCCTGGTTCGCGGTCGCCGGGTATCCCTACGGCCCCTCGCTGCGCCGGCACCCGGGTTTCGGCCTGGGGCGCAACATCCCGGTGGGGGCGGCCGACTACCTCGAGGCGATCGGGATGCGCGGCGGAGTCTTCAACACCTATTCAGCCGGCGCCTACCTGGTCTACCGGCTCTACCCGAACG
>DATNEZ010000192.1:0-4454 GCA_035606645.1 Binatia bacterium | reverse complement strand
ATCGAGCTGTGGGGAGCGCGAGTGCTGGTGCGCGATCTCGATTCGACCAACGGGACGTTCGTCAATGGGACGCGGGTGACGTCGGCGGAGATCCGGCCGGGGACGCTCCTCGGGATGGGCAGCGCGCGGCTCCATGTGTTCGAAGAGGGCGCGGACGCGGAGGATGCGATCCTCGGCGAGTCGGAGGCGATCGAGCGGCTCAAGCGTGAGATCGCCAAGCTGGCGGCGGCGCGGCTGCCGGTGCTGATTCATGGCGAGACCGGGACCGGCAAAGAGCTGGTCGCGCTGGCGCTGCATCGGCTGAGCGGGCGGCGCGGCGGGTTCGTGCCGCTCAACTGCGGATCGATCGCGCGCGAGCTGGTGGAGAGCGAGCTGTTCGGGCACGAGCGCGGGGCGTTCACCGGCGCGGTGGCCCAGAAGCCCGGCAGGCTCGAGGTCGCGGACGGCGGCACCGTGTTCCTGGACGAGATCGGCGAGATGACGCCGGCGCTCCAGGCGAAGCTCCTGCGGGTGCTCCAGGAGCAGGAGTTCGAGCGGGTAGGGGGGACGCGGCCGATCAAGGTGGACGTGCGGGTGGTCGCGGCCACGAACCGCGACCTGAAGGAGATGACCCGCGCCGGGACGTTCCGCGAGGACCTGTTCTACCGCATCAACGTCGCCGCCCTCGAGATGCCGTCTTTGGCCGCCCGGCGCGACGACATCCCGCTCCTCGCCCGGTACTTCGCCTCGAAGTACGCCGCCCGCTGCAACCGCCACGTCGTCGGGTTCACCCAGGAGGCGATCGACGCGCTCATGGCCTGCGCCTGGCCGGGGAACGTGCGCGAGCTGGAGAACGCCATCGAGCGGGCCGTCGTCCTGGGCTCCAGCGAGGTCCTGAGGCCCGAGGACCTGCCGGAGAGCGTCCTCGAGGCCGCCCCCGCCGCGGGGCCGGCGGCGAGCCGCTACCACGAGGCGATCCTCGAGGCGAAGAAGGACATCATCCTGAAGGCGTTCAAGGAGGCGGGCGGGAACTACGTCGAAACGGCACGCCTTCTTGACGTGCACCCGAACTATCTGCACCGCCTGGTGCGGAACATGAACCTGAAGGGGCTGCTCAGGAAGTAGCGGACCTCTGGAAGTTCTCCAGCAGGGTCATCAGCCGCTCCGCCTCCTGCACCAGCCTGTCGACCGTGCGGCGGGAGGCCTCGTCGGCGACCGGGACCTTCGCGAGGCCGCGGCTCAGGGCGTGCAGCGTCGTCACCGGCTGGCTGAGGTCGTGGACCAGGTCCCGGTAGCGGCGGTAGAACGCCATCCTCGTGAGGGCGGCGAGGGTGGCGAGTATCTCCCCCGGCTGCGGCGGCCGCCCGAGAGCGGCGAACGCGTCCTCGTGCCACCCCGGAGGGGCGCCGTCCGGGGCGCCCCCCAGGATGGCCACCGGGAACGACGCCCGGCCCGCATGGGGCGCAAGCGCCTCCAGCGCCCTGCGGTACATGTCGGGAGCGAGATCGCGGTCGAGGATGAGGACGTCGGGGGGACCGCCGCGGAGCGACTCGACGCCCCCTCGGCCGTCCAGGGCGGATACCTTGTAGCCGGCGCGGCCCAGGATCTCCGCCAGCGGGTCGGCGACGTCGTCGTCCTCCGAGATCACGAGGACGCGGGCGCCGGGCCGGGCCGTGGCGGCGGTCATCGGGTCACTCCGGGGGAGGCCGCCAGTCGCAGCCGCCCGCGCCGAGATCGGTCAGCTCGATGCCCAGCCGGCGGGCCACCGCGAGGCTCTTGGCGTCGCGGTAGAACTCGGCGTAGAAGATCGTCTTGATGCCGGCGTTGGCGATCAGCTTGAAGCAGCCCCAGCACGGGCTGGCGGTCGTGTAGAGCTCGGCCCCTTCGATCATGACCCCGTTCTTGGCCGCCTGCAGGATGGCGTTCGCCTCCGCGTGGATGGTCGCCACGCAGTGGCCCGAGTCCAGGTCGTGTCCGACCTCGTCGCAGTGCGGCATCCCCCGGATCGAGCCGTTGTAGCCGGTCGAGAGGATCGTCCGGTCGCGCACGATGACCGCGCCGACGTGCTTGCGGTCGCAGGTGGAGCGCGTCGCCACCTGGCGGGCGATGTTCATGAAGTAGGTGTGCCAGTCGACCCGCTTCTCGTGGACGCGGGGCGTGTCGGCCGCGCGGGGCCGGGGCTGCCTGCGCCCGGCGGCCGACTTGACTTCAGCGCGCCTCAACCGAGACCTTCTCCATCACGACGTTCTTGAGGGGCCGGTCGTTCCGGTCCTTGGGGACCAGCGAGATCTTGTCCACGACGTCGAGCCCGTCCAGGACACGCCCGAAGATCGTGTACTGGTTGTCGAGGAACTTCGAGTCCTTCTGCACGATGAAGAACTGGCAGGACCCGCTGTTGATGTCGTTGCCGCCGCGCGCCGTCGAGACCATGCCGCGCGCGTGGCTGTACTTGGTGGTGAACTCGGCGGGCATCCGGCGCGGCCCGTTCCCCTGGCCGTCGTTCGCCGGGTTGTCGTCCTTGGAGAGCGGATCGCCCCCCTGGATCATGAAGCCGTTGATGACGCGGTGGAACGTGGTGCCGTCGTAGAAGCCGGTCTTCGCCAGGTCCTTGAAGTTCTCGACCATCTTCGGCGCGACGTCCGGCAGGAACTCGAAGACGATGGTCCCCATGTTCGTCTTGATGACGGCGACATCCTTCTTGGCGGCGGACTTGTCCATGGTTCCTTTCTCGGCCGCGGGCGCCGGCGGCTTGGCTGCCGGCGCGGGGGCGGGGGTGGGAGAGGCTTCCTGGGAGAGCGCCAGGCCGGCGCCCAGGGCGGCGCATGCGGCCAGGCTGGCGGCCAGGACGACGGCGCGGCGGCGCGTTCCGCCGCCGTTCGGGAGCGTTCTCATCGGCGATCCTCCAGTGGGTCCTTTGCGTCCGACTGTCCGTGCAAAGGGCAGCGATTGTAACAGATGACCGGAGCCCTCGCCACATGGCGAGGCGGCCCGCCCGCGGGGCCGCAGCCTGCCTTTCGGTCCGCGGACCGCGTGCTATACTGGCCGTCCGACGAGGAGCTTCGTGCCGGTCTACTCCCACTCCAGGCTGTCCGCCTTCGAGAAGTGCAAGCTGCAGTACCGCTACCGCTACATCGATCGCATCAAGCGCGACACCCAGTCGATCGAGGCGTTCATGGGGAACCGCGTGCACGACGCGCTCGAGAAGCTGTACCGGGACCTCCTGGCGTCGAAGCGGCCCGGCCTCGACGAGGTCCTGGCCCACTATCACAGGACCTGGAAGAGCAACTATTCGGACAAGATCACCTTCGTCAGGACCGATCGGACCCAGGAGGACTACCGGAAGACGGGGGAGGAGTGCCTGGTGAAGTACTACCGCGGGCACGACCCGTTCGACGACGGCCAGACCCTGGGCCTCGAGGAGCGCATCGAGCTGGCGCTCGACGAGGCGGGGCGCTACCAGATGCAGGGCTACATCGACCGGCTGGTGCGACGGGAGGAGGGGGTCTACGAGATCCACGACTACAAGACCTCGGGCGGACGCCTCCCCTCGGACGCCGACCTGCGCGCCGACCGCCAGCTGACGCTGTACCAGATGGCGGTGGAGAAGCGGTTCCCGGATGCCCGCGAGATCCGCCTGGTCTGGCACTACCTGGTCTACGATCAGACGAAGACCTCGGCGCGCACCCCGGGGGAGGTCGACAGGCACCGCAGGCAGACCATCGGCCTCATCGACACGATCGAGGCGACGAAGGACTTCCCGCCCCACGAGAGCGTCCTGTGCCGCTGGTGCGAATACCGCGATATCTGCCCGATCTTCGCGGTTCCGGACGGGCCGGCGAGCGTGAAGCAGGTGGCCGCCGCCAAGCCGGTGCGCTGGCTCGACAAGGCGACGCAGCTCAATCTGTTCGGGTAGGGGGGGCCTCGTCGAGGCGAAGAGGCTTCGGCTCTCCCAGGCCGAGCGACGCCAGCGGACGGTCGAACCCCTTGTCGTTTCCCACCACCAGGATCACCAGGCGGTCCGGGTTCAGGTGCTTGCGCGCCGCCTGGACGACCTGCTCGCGGGTCACGCGCGACAGGTTGTCGCGGTAGGTCTGCAGATAGTCCGGGGGATAGCCGTAGAAGTCGTAGAACAGGTAGGCGTGCATGTACGGGACGGTGCCGTCGACCGAGAAGACGAAGGCGTTGACGCTCGACTCCTTCGCCTCCTTCACCTCCTGCTCGGTGGCCCCCGGATCGCGCATCTGCTTCAGGATTGTGCGCACGAGGTCGATCGCCTCGACGGTCGAGCCGGCCTTGGTGCTGCCCGAGACCTGGAACAGGCCGCGGTCGGAGTCGAGCCCGACGCCGCCGCCGATCGAGTAGGCCAGGCCGCGCGTCGAGCGCACCTCCTTGACCAGGCGCGACGTGAACCCCCCCTCCCCCAGGATGAAATTCAATATCTTGATCGCGAACTTGTCCGGGTCGAAGCGTCCCAC
>DATNEZ010000191.1:0-9352 GCA_035606645.1 Binatia bacterium | reverse complement strand
ACCGCAGTGGACCGTGCCGGTTTCGAGGCCTACTTCCGACTCGTTCCGGGACATGTCCTCACGGTGATCGACGAGGCCTACCGGGACTATGTCGAGGCCCCGGGCTATCCCGACGGCATGGATGACCTGCGCCAGGGGCGCAACGTGGTCCTGCTTCGGACGTTCTCCAAGATTCACGGGCTCGCGGGCATGAGGATCGGCTATGCCGTCACCGTCAAGGAAGTGGCGGACGCCCTCGATTCCGTACGGTCCCCCTTCAACACATCGGTCCTCGCCCAGGCGGCGGCGGTGGCCGCCCTGGAGGACGAGGGGCACATCAGGCGCTCCCGGGAGGAGAACACCAGGGAGTCCCGCTTCCTGGCCGCGGAAATGACACGGCGGGGGATGAAGTTCGTGCCGAGCGTAGCCAATTTCTTCCTGGTCTTCACTCCGCTTCCGGGAGAGCAGATCCACCTGACGCTCCTCCGCGAGGGGGTCATCGTGCGTCCCATGGAGCCTTACGGCTTCAGCCATGCGGTGCGCGTGTCGATAGGGACGCACGACGAGCTCGAGCGCTTCCTGGACGCCTGGGACAGGGCGGTGGTGGGGGAGGCAGGGGGTTCGAGGCGGGCCTCCCATACCTCGTAATCCGATGAAAATACGGTTTTTCCTATTGACAGCCGGGGGACCGGCCAGTATGCTTCCCGAATCCTGCCGCAAGAGTCGACGCACTCCGGGATCGTTGTGAGTTGGCTGCTCTTGATCCGGCAGGTCGGGGAATGGGGTTCTGGGGCCGCCCTGACTCTCCCGTGAAGACAGACCCTTGTGAGACGCGCTCGCGCGTCCACACCACGGACCGACCGGTTCAAAGGCAGCCGGCGGCCGAAATCTCAAGGAGGTACCTGCCTGCATGGATTTGCAGAAGATGAAAGACGACCCCGCCCTCGGATCGCTTGATGCGGTCTCTCAAGACCTGACCCCCTCTCCCAGACCCAAACGCACCGAACGCCTCAGAGTGATGGATGGCGTCGACGCCGAGTTCACCGGCGGCGAGTACGAGCAGCTCCTGGAGATGTACGACCAGTCGCTGCGCACCCTGGCGGAGGGGGAAGTGGTCCGCGGCCGCGTGCTGCGCATCAGCACGAACGAGGTCATCGTGGACGTGGGATACAAGTCCGAAGGGATCATCGACCTCGATGAGTTCCGCGGGCCGGACGGCGTCATCCACGTCAATGTCGGGGACGAGATCGACGTGCTCCTGGAGAAGACCGAGAACAAGGACGGCTACGTCGTCCTCTCCAAGGAGAAGGCCGAGAAGATGAAGATCTGGGAGGAGATCGAGCGGGCCTACACGGACGGCCGCCCGGTCACCGGGATCGTGAAGGAGCGGATCAAGGGGGGACTGGCCGTCGACATCGGCGTGCGTGCTTTCCTGCCCGGATCGCTCGTGGACCTTCGCCCCGTGCGCAACCTCGATGCGATGAAGGGGAAAGAGCTGCAGATGCGGGTCATCAAGGTGAACCGCAAGCGCGGCAACATCGTCCTCTCCCGCAAGGCCGTTCTCGAGGAAGAGAATGCCGAGAAGAAGCGCCGCACGCTGGGCGGGCTCACCGAGGGGAAGATCGTGCGGGGCGTGGTCAAGAACATCACCGAGTACGGCGCCTTCATCGACCTGGGGGGCATCGACGGGCTGCTTCACAAGACCGACATGTCCTGGGGCCGTGTGAACCACCCGACGGAGATGTTCAACGTCGGGAACGAGGTCGAGGTCGTGGTCCTGAAGTTCGACCCCGAGAAGGAGCGGGTCTCCCTGGGGTACAAGCAGCGCAGCCTCGATCCGTGGGAGACGGTGGACGAGAAGTATCCGCGCGAGTCCCGCGTCAAGGGGAAGGTGGTCAGCCTGACCGACTACGGCGCCTTCGTGGAGCTGGAGCCGGGAGTCGAGGGGCTGATCCACGTCTCCGAGATGTCCTGGACGAAGAGGGTCAAGCACCCTTCCAAGGTCATGACCGTGAGCGACACGGTCGAGGCGGTGGTGCTCGACGTGGACAAGGCGGCGCGCCGACTCTCCCTGGGGCTGCGCCAGACCGAGCCGAACCCGTGGCAGACCATCAGCGAGAAGTACCATGAAGGGGATCGGATCACCGGAAAGGTCCGCAACCTGACCGATTTCGGTGCGTTCATCGAGGTGGAGGAGGGGATCGACGGCCTCGTCCACATCTCGGACATGTCCTGGACCAAGCGCCTGAAGCACCCCTCCGAGATGCTCAAGAAGGGGGATGACGTCGAGGCGGTGATCCTGAAGATCGACTCCGAGAACCAGCGGCTGTCGCTGGGCATCAAGCAGCTGCAGCCCAACATCTGGGAGGAGTTCTTCAAGACCTACTCGGTGGGGGACCTGGTCACCGGCCGCATCGTCCGTCTCACGGACTTCGGCGCCTTCGTGGAGATCTCGGAAGGGATCGAGGGCCTGGTGCACGTGTCCGAGATCGCGGAGGAGCGCGTCGAGAAGCCGGCCGACAAGCTGCGCATCGACGACGCGGTCACGACCAAGATCATCAAGATGGACATCGCCGAGCAGAAGATCGGCCTGTCGATCAAGGCCGCAGCCCAGGAGCAGAACCGCGAAGAGTTCCGCAACTACATGAAGACCCAGGGGACCGGGGGCGTCAACCTCGGCGAGGTGGCCGGACATTCGGGCCGCCGTCGCGAGGAGAAGCGCCGCCGGGGCCGCGACAGCTTCGAGGAGAGCGAGGACGAGTAGGGGACCGCGGCGGCTTTCGGCGCCGCGCCCCGGGGCAAGCCGTGAGAGGGAGGCAGGACGCGTCCATGACAAAGGCCGAGCTGGTTGAAGAAGTGGCCCGGGTCTCCGAGCTGACCAAGAAGCACTCGGAGATCATCGTGAACACGGTCTTCGACTCGATCGTCGACGCCCTCCGCAAGGACGAGAAGATCGAGCTGCGGGGGTTCGGGAGCTTCCGCATCAGGCAGCGTCGATCGCGGCAGGGACGCAACCCCAAGACGGGCGACAAGGTGGACGTGCCGGCCAAGCGCATTCCGTACTTCAAGCCCGGCAAGGAGCTCAAGGAGCTGATCAACAACTCGGTCCAGTCCCCCGAGTCGGCGGCATCCTCGTTCTCGACGCCCGGCGCGGAGCCCTGATCGCGTCACCGTTCCGGGCCGTCCCGGCGCCCCGCAGGCCAGGCCCCATGGAAAAACTCTTCAGCCCGTGGCGCCTCCGGTACATCACCTCGGTGCACGACCGCGCGCGCGGGTGTGTCTTCTGCGCGGCGGCGCGAGGCCGGCGCGACCGTGAGAACCTCGTCCTGGTCCGCGGCCGGGACAACTTCATCATCCTGAACAAGTATCCGTACAACAACGGTCACCTGATGATCGTGCCCTTTGCGCACGTGCCGACGCTCGCCGGCGCCTCCCCCGAAGCACTCGGCGAGATGATGGGGCTGGCGGCCGTCTGCGAGGCCGCCCTGCGCACCGCCTACCGGCCCACGGGAATCAACTTCGGCATGAACCTGGGGCGGAGCGCCGGTGCGGGGATCGACCGTCACCTGCACCTGCACGTGGTGCCGCGATGGGACGGCGATACGAACTTCATGTCGGTGGTCCACGGCACGCGCGTCCTCCCCGAGTCCCTGCAGAAGACGTACCGGAGGCTCAGGCCCCTCCTGCAGGCGGGGGCGAAGCCGGGAGGTCGCCTGACGTCTGCGGCGCGACCCAGGGGCCGCCGGGCACGCGCCAGGCGGGTGAGGAGCAGGGGATGAAGCGCTACCTCATCGAGACCTGGGGCTGCCAGATGAACCAGCACGACACGGAGAAGATGGCGGGCATCCTGGAGGGCCTCGGGTTCACCGCCACGGACGACCCGGAGGGGGCCGACGTGATTCTCCTCAACACGTGCAGCGTGCGCGAGAAGGCGGAGAGCAAGGTGTTCGGGCGTCTCGGGCGCCTGCGCCGCCTGAAGCGCGACCGTCCCGACCTGGTGATCGGGGTGGTCGGGTGCGTGGCGCAGCAGGCCGGAGAGGCGATCTTCCGCCGCGCGCCGTACGTCGACCTCGTGATGGGGCCCCGGAACCTCGCGCGTCTCGGAGATCTCCTGGAGGAGGCGCGACGGGACGGGCGCTCGATCAGCCTGGCCCGCGACGACGACCCGATCGAATTTCCCTCGGCGACCATCGCGCGGGCCGCAGGTCCCCGGGCCTACGTGACGGTCATGGAGGGTTGCAACAAGTCCTGCGCATTCTGCATCGTCCCGACGACCCGCGGGGGAGAGGCCTACAGGGACGCCGGCGAGATCCTGGCCGAGGTGCGCGGGCTGGCGGCGGAGGGATACTGCGAGATCGAGTTTCTGGGCCAGAACGTGAATGCCTACCACGCGGGCGGCCACGACCTGGCATCGCTCCTCCACATGGCCGACCGTATCCCGGGCATCCGCCGGCTCCGCTTCACGACGTCGCACCCCGGACATCTGAAGTCCGGCATCATGGACGCCATGCGCGACGTGCCGACCGTGTGCAACCACCTTCACCTGCCGGCGCAGTCGGGGTCGGACCGGGTGCTCCGGGCGATGAACCGCGGCTACACGCGGGCCCGCTACCTGTCGCGCATCGAGTACCTGCGGCACGCCGTGACGGACATCGCCTTCAGCACCGACCTGATCGTCGGCTTTCCCGGCGAGACGGACGACGACCTCCGGGAGACCCTGTCCCTGCTGCGCGAGGTCGAGTTCGACCAGATCTATGCCTTCGCCTACTCGCCGCGCCCGGGCACGCCCGCAGCCGGCATGGAGGGCGCCCTTCCCGTCGAGGTCATGCAGGCCCGGCTTCAGGAGGTTCTCGGCGTCCAGGAGGAGATCCAGAAGCGCCGCAACGAGGCGCTGGTGGGCCGGACCTTCGAGGTCCTGGTCGACGGCTCCGGCCGTCTCGACAACGGGCTCGCGAAGGGGCGCACCCGGTGCAATCGCATCGTGCATTTCCCCGCGGTCGCCTCCCGCGGAGCGTTCCTGCCGGTGCGCATCCTGCGGGCAAACGCGCACTCCCTGATCGGCGAGCCGGCGGCGTCCGGCGCTGCTTGACTTGCCACAGGGGGCGGGATATAAACCCTTCGAGGAGAGACGATGGGCGCCATGGAACTTGAAATGAAGATCAAGGGCCTGATGATCGACCCGATCACCAACATGCCGATCATCATCCTGCGCGATCCGGGGAGCTCGGCCGTCCTGCCGATCTGGGTCGGCATCTTCGAGGCCAACGCCATCGCGCTGCAGATCGAGAAGATCGTCACGCCCAGGCCGATGACGCACGATCTCCTGAAGAGCATGCTGGTCAACATGCACGCCTCGGTGGAGAAGGTGGTCATCACCGATCTCAAGGAAAACACGTTCTACGCACTCATCTTCCTCAACTATGACGGCAAGGTCGTCCCCATCGATTCGCGGCCGAGCGACGCCATCGCACTGGCCCTGCGCACCGGATCGCCCATCTTCGTGAAGAGCGACGTGATCGAAAAAGCGAAGAACACCGACCTCACGAAGGACGCAGGGGAGTCGGAGCGCATCCGCAAGTGGCTCGAGAATCTCGATCCCGACGAGATGGGGAAGTACGAGATGTAGCGGTCTCGATCCGGGACCCCTCAGTTCTAGCAACACTTTTATTATCAGTATGTTATGTACGTACCCATCGCCCGGGTCGAGTCGCATCCGACTTGACACCCGGGAGCGGCCTCCAGTATAAAGCGTCATCTGCGGCTGCCTTGACGAGTTCGATCCGCCGCGCTTGCTGGCCGGAAGTTCCCGACGTGAGACGGAGAACGCCGGATCGTGATTCTCGCCATCGCGAATCAAAAAGGCGGCGTCGGCAAGACGACGACTGCGATCAACCTGGCAGCGGCCCTCGCCCAGAAAGGGTTCTCGACGCTCCTCGTGGATCTCGATCCGCAGGGGAACGCGACGCTCTCGTACCTCGACCCGGAGCAGCTGAACCTTTCGGTCTACGAGGCCCTCGTCGAGGAGAATCGGACCCTCAAGGACGCGGTCCACAAGACCAACATCAAGATGCTCGATCTCGTCCCGGCGAGGATCAGCCTGGCGAAATTCGAGAGCAAGCTTCTCGGGGATATCGACAGCCACTTTCGACTGAAGGATCGGCTGAAGCCTCTCACGAAGGACTACCAGTACGTCATCATGGACACACCGCCGACCCTCGGCCTTCTGACGGTCAACGCGCTGGTGACGGCGTCGCACCTCCTGGTCCCGATCCAGTCCTCGTACTTCGCCCTCGAGGGAACGGACGACCTGCTGGAGACGGTGGAAAAGATCAAGGCGAGGCCGAACCCCACGCTCGAGTTCCTGGGCGTCGTCATCACGCTTCATGACAAGCGGACGATCCTGGGACGGGACATCCGCAATCACATCAAGGAAGTCTTCGGGAACAAGGTTTTCAGGACGATCATTTCGCGCAGCGTGAGGCTCGAGGAGAGCCCCGCATACAAGGAGTCGATCTTCAGCTTTGCTCCACACTCCACGGGGGCGCTGGAATACTACAAACTCTCCGAAGAGGTCATCGGACGTGTCTAAGCAGCGCGGCCTTCCGGTGCAGAGAAAGATGCGGCACGACTTCCATTTCGTCGACAACCTCAGCGCCGGTCCCGTACCGAGCGTCGGCAGGATGATCCCGCTTTCCCAGCTGATGCCGAACCCGGATCAACCGCGCAGGACCTTCGGCGACATGGCGGACCTGGTCTCTTCCATCAAGGAGAAGGGCGTCCTCGAGCCGGTCCTGGTCCGACCGACGGGTGACAAGTTTCAGATCATCGCAGGGGAGAGGCGCTACCGAGCCTCGGTTGAGGCGGGCCTTTCGCAGATCCCGTGTGTCGAGATCGACGTGGACGACAGGGGAGTCCTCGAGATCAGCCTCATCGAAAACCTTCAGCGCCGGGACCTCAGCTCGTTCGAGGAAGCGGAGGGTCTGGAGAAACTCTGCGAGAAGTTTCTGTACACGCACGAAGAGGTCGCCAAGAAGCTCGGGAAATCCAGGTCGTCGGTCACGGAGACCCTGACGCTGAACAACATCCCGGCTGATCTTCGTGAGAAAAGTCGAGAGGCCGGGATCACGGCCCGCTCGACGCTGCTGCAGATCGCCCGCCAGCCGAATCGCGAATCGATGCTCAAGATGATCGAGGACATCAAGCGTTCGGGGCTGACCAGGGACGATGTCAGAAAGCTTCAGCACGACAAGAAGGGACCAGGACGACCGAAGGGATTCACCTTCCACTTCCGCCCGCCCGACAGCAAGTTCACCCTCAACCTGAAATTCAAAAGGTCTGAAGTCTCGAAGGAAGAGATCATCTCGACCCTTCGAGAGCTCCTCGATAGTCTTTCGAACTCCTGATCGTCCAGCCATCGAACAGACATCTTGGTAGGGAATGTCGGCGCGCCGACATTTTGGAAGGATGCTCGTTTCTGAGTTGCATGCGCAGCCAGGAGAGATGCTCCGTCCCGGTTGACCGGCGCTCGAGAAGCACCCATTCCGGGGAGCTTCGAGGCTCAGCGCTCGATTGCCCCAGGTTTACATAAGATATCTTATCGGACTCTGCGCAATTGGGGCGCTGACATCCGTTGACGCCCGGCACCGCACGTCCTAACATCCTCCCGGCATGCGAGCGCTTCGCTTCGATATCCTCTGGAAGTACGTGATGCGCGAGGTCCTGTCTCCCAGCATCCTGGGTCTCTGCGTCTACGTGCTCGTCTTCCTGATGAACGCTCTCTTCCAGCTCGCCGAGCTGGCGATCAAGAAGGACCTGGCGCTCCGGACGGTCCTGACGATCCTCTTCCTGTACCTGCCCCAGGTCCTGAAGCTCTCGATACCGATGGCCATCCTCCTCGGCGTCCTGGTGGGGATCGGACGCCTCTCGACCGACAGCGAGGTGGTCGCGATGCGGGCCAGCGGCGTGAGCTACGGGAAGGTCCTCTTCCCGGTGCTCTGTCTCGGGCTCGCGGGGTGGGCGATCTCGACCTCGATCCTTCTAGGCCTCGAGCCGGGGGCCAACTACAAGCTGCACAGGTTGACGAGCAAGATGATGTACTCGACCGATCTGCGCCGCGAGATCAAGCCGCGGGTCTTCTTCGAGGAGATCCCCGGAATGCTCCTCTACGCCGATGAGGTGCACGAGGGGGGGGATTTCCTGGAGCGCGTCTTCATCTATCAGAGCGCCGATGAAGGCAAGGAGCTCGTCACGGTAGCCCGCCGGGCGCAGATCGACTACGACCGGACCAATGGCGTCGCCCGCTTCTACCTGGAAAGCGGCGTGACCCACAGCACGACGCCGGCCGACTCGGAGAGCTACCAGCTGAGCAGCTTTCAGCGCCAGATGATCATCAAGGAGCCCGACGAGTCATTCCGTCTGCGGAGCACCATCCTCAGCCGCCCGCTCCCCAAGAGCTACCAGGACCAGAACCTCATGGAGCTCAACCATTCCATCGCCCAGGCCGGCGCCATCGAGCATGCCGAGACCCGCAACCGCGTGGTGGGGACGATCGAGGCCATCAAGCACGAGAGATTCGCCATGCCCGTGGCTTGCCTGGTCTTCGCCATGCTGGGAGTGCCGCTCGGGATCATGAACCGCCGCGGCGGCAAGGCGTCCGGCTTCAGCCTGAGCATCGGCATCTCGATCGTGTACTGGATTCTCTACTCCGCGGGTCGGAACATGGTCAGCCAGGGACACCTCTCCCCCTACGTCGGCCTCTGGGCCGGGAACCTTCTCCTTGGAGCACTGGGAGTCATCCTTCTCATCATGCGGGAGCGCTCGGAACGCCTGCAGCTTTCCATTCTCTTCCCGGCACGGCTCCAGCGCACGCTCGCTTCCCTGCGCCGCAGGCGTGAAAAGGAATCGGAGAACAGGGGGCCCGCCCGCGCCGGTCTCTGGAGGAGGAGACGGTCCCGCGGCGCGCCGGGGCCCGGGACCGGTGGGGAGCGCCGCTCGCTGCGCCCCGTGGGTGCGCCCGAAGCGGATGGGGCGCTCGGGCCGAGCGGAACCGATCCCTTCGACCCCGCGGAGATGGTCGAGGAGGAGGCGCCCAACCGCAGGCTGACGATCCGGATTCGCCTCATCCTGGCGGTCGCCTTCGCGCTCCTTCTGGGCCTGTTTTCGACGTCGGACAGCCCGTCCCTGCCACTCCCCTTCCTGCTCGTGGGACTGATCCTGCTGGCGCTCCTCCTGATCTTCCGGACGCGGCTCGATCACTACATCCTGGGCCGATTCGGCTCGATCATGACCGGGTCCGCAGTGACCTTCCTGACCCTCTTCGCGGTCTACGAGTTCATCAACCTGATCGACGATCTCTCGGAGCGCAACCTTCCCT
>DATNEZ010000185.1:0-3040 GCA_035606645.1 Binatia bacterium | reverse complement strand
ACGGCGACCGCCAAGAGCGCCAGCAGCAATCCCCTGAAGACGATCGTCCCTCTCATCGATCCCTCGCGCAGTAGGCCATCCATTCTGTTGGAATGACGGCATACCTTTGCAGAAGCCCGTTTTCCTGTCAAGAACAAAGTGGTCCTCCCGGATCCCCCCGCGGGGCCCGCACAGCGGCCCTCCCGCGCGGGAGGGATCCATTAGAATGTCCGTGCGATGTCCTCCGACCCCGTGGAGCTGAGATCGGTCTGGAAGGTCCTCGACGGCAGGACCAGCGAGGTCTCCGACTGGGTGGTGGTCGAGGAGCCCCTCGAGATCCGCGTCCAGGGAGAGCCCCTGGCCGTGATCATGCGCACGCCGGGCCACGACATCGAGCTCGTGGCCGGCTTCTCGCTGACCGAGGGGGTCGTCCCCTCGATGGACGACATCGCGACCATCCGGCAGTGCCGGAACGGCGACACCGGGGAGGAGAATGTCGTCGACGTCACGCTCGCCCCCGGCGCGGCCTTCGACCCTGCGCGGCTGCGCCGGAACCTCATGGCGAGCGCCGCGTGCGGCCTGTGCGGCAAGGCCTCCCTGGAGGCCCTGGCGACCCGGGCGCGGCCGGCCGGGCCGGGACCCAGCGTGCGGCGGGAGGTGCTCGCAACTCTTCCTTCCACCTTGTTGAGGGCCCAGGAGAGCTTCGGGCGCACCGGGGCGCTGCATGCGGCGGGCCTGTTCGAGCCGGACGGACGCCTTCGCCTGTGCCGCGAGGACGTGGGGCGACACAACGCCGTGGACAAGGTCGTGGGGAGGACCGCCCTGGACCGGCTCGGGACCGGCGACTCCATCCTGCTGGTGTCGGGCCGCACCTCGTTCGAAATCCTGCAGAAGGCCGCCGTGGCGGGCATCCCGATCGTCTGCGCCATCTCCGGCCCGACGACCCTGGCCGTCGAGACCGCCCGCGCGTTCAACATCACGCTGGTGAATTTCCTGCGCGGCGACGGCATGAACATCGCCTCCTGCCCGGAGCGTGTCGCCGGAGCCTAGAGGAACCTGCCCGGGTATCGGGCGGGGCCGCGCCGGCGAAACCCGTCGTGTAGAATGGTCGGCGGGCGCGCGGGCCGGACGGCGTGACGGGAGCGGACATGGGCGACGCGGCGTACTTCCAGAAAGGGTTCGGGCTGCGCGAGGAGATCAAGCCCGAGCTCCGGGCCGACTATCACAGCGCCATCGTCGAGCGCCTGAAGGCGTCCGGCTTCCGCCTCGAGGCGGGGCCCGTGACGTTCCTCCTGGCGCGCGAGTTCGGGTTCTGCTACGGGGTCGACCGGGCGGTCGAGTACGCCTACGAGACGCGCAGGAAGTTTCCCGGCCACACCATCTACCTGACCGGGGAGATCATCCACAACCCGCACGTGAACGAGCGCCTGAAGGAGATGGGCATCCGATTCCTGCGCGAGGCCGACGGGCAGGGGCCCGGCCTCGAGGTGGTGCGTCCCGGGGACGTGGTCATCCTGCCGGCCTTCGGCGTCACGATGCAGGAAATGGAGCGGCTCCGGCAGGTCGGCTGCATCCTGGTCGACACGACGTGCGGATCGGTCCTGAATGTCTGGAAGAACGTCGACCGGTTCTCCGCCACGGGATTCACCGCCGTCATCCATGGCAAGTACGCCCACGAGGAGACCCGCGCCACGGCGTCCCGAACGAGCCAGTACCCGGGCGGCAGGTACCTGGTCGTGCGCGACCGCGCCGAGGCGCAGTACGTGTGCGACTACATCCGTCGCGGCGGGGACCGCGCGGCGTTCCTGGAGAAGTTCGCCTCGGCGTGCTCGGCGGACTTCGATCCCGACGTCCACCTCGGACGCATCGGGCTGGCCAACCAGACCACCATGCTCTCGTCGGAGTCCCTGGAGATCCAGGACATGATTCGCGCCGCGCTGGCCGAGCGCCATGGCGCGGAGGCCATCGACGGGCGCTTCCGGGCCTTCGACACCATCTGCAGCGCCACCCAGGACCGGCAGGACTCGGTGCTCGAGCTCATCGATCAGAAACCGGACCTGATGGTGGTCATCGGCGGCTACAACAGCAGCAACACGACCCACCTCGCCGCCCTGGCCTCCCGGCACGTCGCGACGTTCCACATCGAGAATGCCGCCTGCATCGAGAGCGCGCAGGTCATTCGCCACAAGCCGTTCGGTGGCGTCCCCGAGACGATCGCGCGCGACTGGCTGCCCGATTGTCCGGCGACGGTCGGGCTCACCGCCGGCGCGTCGACGCCCAACAACAAGATCGGAGAGGTGGTGGCACGCATCGCCGCCGTGCGGGGCGTCGGGACCCTGTAGCGGCGGCCGCCCGTGTCAGTGCACGTCCGACGGGGTCGGGGCATCGCGGTCCGCCTCGATCAGGGCGATCTCCCGCCAGCGCTCCTCCAGGAGCGCCACCAGGGCGCGGCAGCGCTCCACCACGTCGTCCATTCCCAGGAGCTCCATCTTGGTGCCGGTCTCCATGATGAGGCTCTGGCAGAGCGTGTTCACGGCCGCGGCGAAGGGAACGCCGCTGTCCGGCGCGAAGGGGCGCGCGGCGCCGCCCGAAATCTCCTGCAGGAGGCCCGCACAGAAAGTCAGGAGACGCCTCTTCTCCTCCTCGACCACGGGCCCGTCCTGCTCGTTCCGGTCCTCGAGCACCGTCACCGAGGCCACCCGGTAGGGGCTGTCCTGCAGGAACGAGCGGATCTCGACACGGGCCAGGCCGCGCAGCCGGATGTTGAACCTGCCGCCGGGGAGCCGGACCTCCTCCTCGATGATCCCGGCGCAGGCCAGGGGAAAGAGATCGGGGCTGCCGTCGTACCCGCGCTCCCAGCCCGGCCGGAGGAGGGCCATGGCGATCATCCTGTCGCCGCGCAGGGCGTCCTCCACCATCAGGCGGTAGCGCGGCTCGAAGATGTGCAGCGGCAGCGCGGCGTGCGGGAAGAAGACCAGGTCCGGCAGCGGGAAGACCGGCACGGACCCCCGCGATTTCAGGGTCTCCAGGGCGATCGAGCGCACGTCCATCCTTGGCCTCC
>DATNEZ010000179.1:0-3638 GCA_035606645.1 Binatia bacterium | reverse complement strand
CGCTTCTCGGCGGCGAATCCGTTTTCTTCGCGCGCCAGTTCGTGTCGGCGGTTTTTCGCCAGAGGGGAGAGCAGGCCTTTTTCGCCAACGATCACCGGGCGGCATGGGGGCGGTACGAGTCGGCGCTCCGATGGGGGGGGGACCCGGAACAGATCGAGATCGATGAATTCGAGCTGCTGCTGTTCGGACTCGACCAGGTCGAAGGCGGGACCAGGATCGACCTTCCGCTTTCTCCGCCCGAAGCCTTGCGAAAGGCTCGTGCCCTCGCGGCCCGGAGACTGGGCGCATCTCCCTACAGGGCCTACTACTGGTCGCTCGCCTCGGACATCTACATGCACGCCGCCCGTCAATCGATGCGCGATCGTGTCCTGGATCTGGCGACGCTGTCGGAGGACCCCATCGACAACCTTGCGCAGGAGGAGTGGCAGGGACTAGCCGCCCTCGAGCTGGCAACCCGGTGGGAACCGATGAATTACAGCTATCACGATTTCCTGGCCGAGTTCTTCCTCGAACTCGGAAGCCCCGCTCTGGCCGCGAGCCACTGTCGTCGGGCCGTCGCCGCGCTCCCGAGGCTGGACGACCATCCGTACCTGAGCCGGCCCAGCCCGCCCCCCGAGGTGCTCGCTGCGGCCATGCAGGGATTCGAAGAGGCGTCCACCCGGCAGTCGATGGTTCTCGAGGCCGAAATTCTCTGCGAGGCGGCCCGTTTGCTTCTCCAGAGCGGTCAGGACGCACAAGCTCTTCCCTATCTGAAACGGGCCATCGACATGGCACCCGGGTCGTTTCTCTCCCAGTATCTGGCGGGGCAGGCGACCTATCGCGTGGGGGAGTACGCGCAAGCGATCGTGCATTTCAGGGAGTCCGCCCGCCTCGACCCCAAGGAAGCCTGGCCTCATTACTTTATCGGCCGCTCCCTGGCGGCGCTCGGCCGGCTGGATGAGGCTGTCGCGGAGATGCGACTGGCGCGGGAGTCAGCGCCGGCCGAAGTTCCCTTCCTCCATGGGCTCGGAGAGGTGCTGGAACGGGCGGGGAGGGAGCGGGAGGCCGAGAGGCAGTTCGTCGCCGCCGCCAATCTGCATCCGAAGGACGCAGGCGCCTGGGCGGCCCTTCTGGCGTACCAGGAGCGCAACGCGTCCGGGGCCACCAGTGAGGTCTGCGCGACGCTTCTGCGCCTGAACCCTGGGGATCGCGCCGCCCGGCAACGATGCGGCCATTCGGAGGAGCAGTCACCTTGAGCGCGATGGGGGGCGACGTCGACAAGCGGGCGCTCGTGTTCGCGGCGCTCGTGTACTTCATGGGCCTCGCCGTGGCCCTCGTCTGGCTGCACCTGCCGTCGGAGATCGTGCTGGCCCTCACCCTCGGTGGGGTGGCGCTCGTCGTCCTGATGCTGAACCCCCTCCTCGGGATTCACCTCTTCGTCGCGCTGATCTATTTCGAAAGCATCCTGACCAGCAAGAGCGGGGTCACCGGCATGAAAATCGCCGGCCCGATCATCCTGCTCGGGTGGTTCCTCAGCCTGGCCATCCGCCGGGAGCAGCCCTTCCGCTTCGACAGGTTCAACGTGGCCATGTTCGTCTTTCTCGCCTGGGTGGGCATGTCGGTCTTCTATGCCCTGAACAGCGACGAAGCCCTGAGCCGCTTCTACACGTTCGTGCAGCTCGTCGTGGCGACGCTCATGTTCATGTCCGTCGTGGATACGGTCCCCAAGATTCGAGGCGTGTTCTGGTCGATCGTCATCTGGACCGCGATCGCGACGGTGGCCGGGTTGGGAAGGTATTACGCGCAGATATCCCGTTCCGTCTCCGGCTTCGCAGGCGACCGCAACGCATTTGCGATCTACGCCAACATCGCCATCGTGTGCACGTACGTGCTCTACCAGTCGTCCCGGGGGCGAGGGAGACTGGTGCTCTCGGCCCTCCTGCCCCTCCTGTTCTTCGGACTCGCCCTGACGTTCTCGCGCACGGGAGTTCTGGCGATGGTGCTGGGCCTGCTCGTGGTCGGATACCGGATCGCCAGGGAGAAGCGGGTCGCATCCCTCCTCGTGGCTCTCGCCGTCCTGGTCCTGATTGCCGCCGTGCTTCCCGAAACCTTCTGGGCCCGCGTGGGCACCATCGCCCCTTCGATGGAGGGGCGGCGGGAATCGTTCGGCACAAGGGTTGACCTGTGGGCGCTGGCCGGGCAGATGATCCGCGATCACCCGATCACCGGCGTGGGGCTGGGGAACTTCGCCACGGCCACCATGCGTTACGCCCATGGCGAATACCTGATGTCGAGGCTCGTGGCGCACAATGCCTATATCAGCGTCGCGGCGGAAACGGGCCTCGTCGGAGTGTGCCTGTTCCTGGCATTGCACGGCCTGGCCTTCCAGTCCCTGCATCGCGCGAGGAGCGCCGGGGCGATGCTGAACGATTCTGGCCTGAAGATGATGTCGATCGCCGCGGAAGGGTGTCTGATCGCGATCATGTTCTCCGCGCTTTCCGTGAGCAGCGAAGGGTTGAAGTACCTGTGGCTCTTTTTCGGGCTGGCCGCGAGCCTGGGCAGGATAGCCGCCCAGTCGCGGGTCACCGAATCCCCCCACCCGTCCGCGGCGCCGGTGACCCTCGCTGCCGACCGCGGAGCCGGGCAGATTCATGCCCCCGTCTAGGCGGGCCGGTGGCGCCATCCGCCGCGGCTGGATTCCCTTCTACGTTCCCTACACCGGGCGCGAGGAGGTGCGCCAGGTCACGGAGTCCATCCGTTCCGGCTGGTTGACGACCGGCCCCAAGGTCGGGCTGCTCGAGAATCGACTTTGCAGGCGAGTGAAAGCCCGGCAGGCCGTGGCGGTCAACTCGTGCACGGCCGCCCTTCACCTGGCGCTGGCCGCCAGTGGCGTCGAGCGCGGGGACGAGGTGGTGACCAGCCCCTATACCTTCGCGGCCACCGGGGAGACCATCCTCTACCTGGGGGCGCGTCCCGTCTTTGCGGACATCATCCCGGAGACCCTGAACCTGGATCCCCGGCAGGTGGAGCGGGTGATCACCCGCCGGACCCGCGCCATCGTTCCGGTGCACATTGCAGGTCTTCCCTGCGACCTCGATTCCATCGGCGCGCTCGCGCGCGCGCGTGGCATCCGGGTCATCGAGGACGCGGCTCACGCGTTGGGTGCCAAAGTGGGTCGCCGGCCCATCGGGTCGATTTCAAGCCTCACGTGCTTCAGCTTCTATGCGACGAAAAACCTGACCACCGGCGAAGGTGGAATGCTCACGACGAATGACGCGCGACTGGCCGACCGTGTGCGTCGATTGAGCCTGCATGGCCTGACGCGGGACGCCTGGAAACGTTACGCCCGGGGCGGATCGTGGCGTTACGACATCGTCGAAATGGGCTACAAGTACAACATGACCGATGTCGCCGCAGGAATCGGGCTGGCGCAGCTGTCGCGGTTTTCGGATATGCAGCGACGCCGGCTGCGCCTGGCCAGACGCTACCATGCCATGCTGCGGGACTGCGAGGCGTACGAACTTCCGCCGGAGGGCCGTGCCGGGGAACATGCCTGGCATTTGTACATCCTGCGCCTGCGACCTGGAGTTCTCCGCATCGGGCGCGATGCCCTGATCGAGGAGCTTCGGGAGCAGGGCGTCGGCACCAGCGTCCATTTC
>DATNEZ010000171.1:0-4801 GCA_035606645.1 Binatia bacterium | reverse complement strand
GCTGGCCCTGCTCCCCTTCCAGAACGCCACCGGCGACCCGAGCTTCGACTGGGTGCGCACCGGGCTGCCGAGCCTCATTCGATCGGAGCTGATCGAGGCGAAGGCGCTCCGGCTGGTGGGTGAGGGCCGGACGCAGGAGATCTTCGCGGCCCTCAGGCTCCCTGAAACCGTCGAGCCGTCCGCCTCCAATTCGCTGCGGATTGCGGGTCTGCTCGGCGCCGAGAACGTCCTGACCGGGCGGCTCGTCCGCATCGCGGACCGCCTCCGGATCGACGCCAGCCTGCGCGTCGCCGGGGCAACTTCGACCTCCGGGGATGCCATCGCCGGGCCTTCCGAAGTGACCTCCATCGTGGTCGACGGCGAGGGGGACCGGGCGATCTTCACGATGGTCGACGAACTGACCCGTCGCGTCCGCGCTCAACTGGGGGTTGCGGGCGGCTTCCTGGAGCGGCAGCGCGGCGCCACCGAGCTCTCGACCAGCTCAGTCGAGGCGCTGTCGCTCTACAGCGACGGGTTGACCCTGGCGCGGGCCGGCAACGATCTCGACGCGGCGAAGCAGTTCGAGGAGGCGCTTCTGAAGGACCCGCAGTTCCATGTCGCGCATGCCGTTCTGGCGGAGACCTACGACCGGCTCGGATACTCCGACAAGGCGATCGCGGAGGCCGGCAGAGCGATCGCGGGACTCGGATCGGCCTCCCCTTACGAGGCCGCGCGCATCCGCGGCGTGCAGGCGCGCCTTGCCGGGAAGACCGAGGAGGCGCTGAAGGCGTACAGGGACCTGTGCGACATCGCCCCGAACAGCGCCGAGGCCTTGTTCGACCTGGCGGCGATCCAGGAGGACTCCGGTGACCTCGAGGGCGCCTTGAAATCGCTCCAACGCCTGGTGGCCCTCGATCCGAAGTACTCCAGCGCCTATTACGTCCTGGGTCGCGTGCGCTTCAAGCTGGGGAAGCCCGCCGAGGCCCTCCAGGACTTCAACGCCGCCCTGGCCCTGCACACCGAGACCGGCAACGACCAGGGCCGCGCGACCGTGCTCAACGGCCTCGGCAACGCCTTCAGGACGCTGGGTCAGCCCGAAGAGGCCATCAAGAACTACCAGGCGGCCCGCGAGATCAGGCAGCGCATCGGTGACCGCCGCGGGGTCTCCACCACCCTGTTCAACACGGCGATCGTCCAGCGCGATCTCGGCCGGCACGACGACGCGATCAAGTCGGCCACCGAAGCACTGGCCATCAGCAGGGAGATCGGCGATCGCGACGGCCTGGCCGCCGGATACTCGAACCTGGGGGACATCTACGCATCCGCCGGCCGGCCCGAGCAGGCGCTTCAGGTCTTCCAGGAGAGCCTGAAGATCGTCCGCGAGATCAACGACCCGACGAGCCTGTCCAGAAGCCTCGCCAATGTCGGCTACATCAGCAGCGTCCTGGGACGGTACGTCGAGGCGTTCTTCTTCCTGAAGGAGGCCCTCGCCAAGCGCCGCGAGATCGGCGACAAGGTCGAGATCGTCCGATCCCTGATCGATCTGGGCGCGCTCGAACAGGTCCAGGGGCGGTATGAGGAGGCGATCAAGTACGAGACGGAGGGCCTGACCCTCGCCCGCGACGTCGGCGACAAGGGGGAGATCCTCGTCCTGACCCTCAACCTGTCCAACATCCACGAGGACCAGGGGGCTTACTCGCAGGCGCTTTCCCTGCTCGACCAGGCGCACGGGCTCGCGAAGGAGCTCAACGAGGCCACTCGCCTCGCCAACTGCCTGATCTACACCGGGAGCGTTCGCACGAAGCTGGGCGATTTCGCCGGCGCCGACACGGCGCTGGTGGAGGGGCTTCGATTGGCTCGGGACATGAGCAACGCCCCCCTCGAGGCCGAGGCACTGACCGGCCAGGTGGCGCTGCACCTCCAGAGGAGCCAGAGAGGCCAGGCGCATCTGATCTCGAAGGAGGCAGTCGCGCGGGCGAACGCCACGCATGATCAGCGTTTCATCGTCCTGTCCCGCCTGCGGGCCGCGGAGGCCGCCGAGTCGGCGGCCCAGCTCGACGGGGTCATCGCCAGCGCCTCGGCGGCCGGCCTGACGCCGATCGAGGCGATGGCCCGCGTGGCGCTCGCGCGCATCCACCTTGCGGCGGGACGCGCCAAGGAGGCGGGCCTGCAGGCGGAAGCAGCACGGCAGCTGGCCTCTCCGATGCGCATGCGGGACGTCCTGTTCCAGGCCGGCCACCTGGCCGGCAAATCCTTGAAAGCGCAGGGCCAGGCCGCGGCCGCGGCGGACCGGATGAGCACGACCCTGGGGGTTTTCGAAGAGATGCGCCAGGGGCTGAGCGGAGCCGACCTGCGGTTCTTCCTGGGGCGCCCGGTCACGGCCGCCTTCGCCCGGGACGCCGGAGCCATGTTTCATGATGTGAACCGCACGCAGGACTCGGATCGGCTCCAGGCCCTCCTGAAGCCCTGAGCCCCGTCCCGCTGATTCCTGTTGACAACCTGCACGCATCGGAGATATTTCATGGTCTAGCTTGTGAATAATCCGCACCAGTCGTGTGCTTTCTAGCCTTTGGGGGGAGGGTTGAAACGTGATTCCAGCAACACCTAGGTTCGTTCGAATCGCCGTCCTGGTCCTGGCCGCCTGCCTGGGCGCGGCCACGTCGACCGCCACGGCGGCCGTCACGACATACGACGACCTGTCGTCTTTTCTCGGGGCGCTCGGTGAGCTGGCCCCGGTGCGCCACGAGGACTTCGATCAGTTCGATGCGGGCACGCCGATCAACGACCAGGTTTCGGGAGTCGTCTTCTCTTCGCCGTACTCCGACTCGGGCGGCTATTACCCCATCCAGGTTGTGCCGACTCTCGGCGTCTCAAGCCGGCCGAACGCCCTTGTCGGCGGGTATATCTCGAATGGGCCGGCCGAGTCCCTCCAGATCATGAACCTCGATTTCTACCCGGCCATTTCGGCCTTCTCCTTCTATCTGACCGATTACGTCCCCGCGGCGACCGCCGCGTCCGTGCGGCTCGAGTTCGCGAACGAGTCGAGCGAGACTCTCTCCCTCTCGAACGAGACGGGGAGCGAAACCGTGCCGCTCTTCTTCGGGGCAACGTCGGACCTCTCGATCGTGAGGGTGGTCATCACCTCGGGATTCGAAGGCAGCTCCTTCGAGGAGTTCGGGATCGACGACGTCCGGTTCCTGGCCCCGTCGGTCAGGGCGCTGAACCCCCCGGTGTGCCAGGGATCGCCGGCCGACGTGGCAGGGGTCCGCGGCATCAACGGGACGGCGACCGACAGCGGCGAGCTCGAGACCGGCATCCAGAGCGTGTTCCTGGGAGAGGGGGCAGTCAACCTGACCTTGAAGGTCGTGCCCTTCGAGCCCGGCAGCGCGGCGGTCACGTTCCGCGTGACCCAGACCAATCCCTCCCTCGACGGACAGGGAACGGTCACCGCCTTCGACGGCGAGGAAAAGTCCTGCACGGTGGCGGCCAGCTTCCGCGCACTCGGCCCGGGCCCACTCGAGGGAGAGACCATCTGCCGCGACCGCGGGCTGCTCCTGTCCGTCAGCAACGGCTCGAGCACGCCGGCGGGCACCTCCGCCTGCAGCGCCAACCTGCCGGGCGGGGACGAGCCGGCCTTCCCGCCGGGATACGTGCCGTCGGATCCCGACGATCCGTTCCCCTGCCAGGTCCTGACGATCGACTCCCCCATCAGCGGCGAGACCGCGATGATCCTGAAAAAGGACGGCGATTTCGAGCCCAACCTCAGGATGCTGTTCTCTCATTCGGAGATCGTCGGCGGCGAGCTGGTCTTCCCGCCCTTCACCGACGTCACCGAATTCGTGGAGCAGATCGCCACGGTCATCCCCGATCCGACCCGTATCAGCGGGTCCGTGCAGTGGTCCCCGGTCAAGGTCTCCTGCGCCACCCAGAGCGAGGGGGCCCGCCTGTTGTTCTGCGGCGGCCTGCCCTCGGGGGACGAAGGCCCGGACGCCGATGGCGACGGCTTCAGCCTGTGCGCCGCCAGCGTGTCCGAGCGGGACTGCAACGACCAGATCGAGGACGTGTCTCCGGACGCCTCGGAGATCTGCAACGGCCTGGACGACAATTGCGACGGCTCGGTCGACGAGGACACCCCGCCGGCCATCCCCTGCCCCGTGTCCGGGCTGCTCGGGGCGTGCCGCCAGGGGACGACGTCGTGCGCCACGCTCCCCATGGTCTGCGAGCAGACCGTCTTTCCCGTCGTCGAGGTGGCCTGCAACGGCGTGGACGACGACTGCGACGGCACGGTGGACGGGTCCTACGCCTTCAGCGGTTACCTGCCGCCGATCAATCCGGACGGCTCGACCGTCTTCGTGAAGAAGAAGGGGGCCATCCCGGTCAAGTTCCAGCTCAGGACCTGCTCCGGCGCCTTCGTGGACAACGCCGTGGCCACCATCCAGGTCTTCTTCTACTCGTCGGGGGTCGTGGGGGACGAAGTGGCCGACGTGAGCAGCGTCGGCAGCGCCAACACCGGCAATCTGTTCCGATTCGACCCCCAATCCCACCAGTACATCTATAATCTGGACGCGTCGTCGCTGCAGCAGAACGCCAGCTACATCATCAGGACGGTCCTCGACGACGGCACCGAGCACGACGTGCTCATCTCGATCAAGTAAGGCCGATCGGGGGGGCCCGGCGGTCACCGGCCGTGCGGCCGCGCCGCCGGGCCCCCAGCCTCGCGGGGTCCCAGCAATGGATTTCCTGACCGTCATCACGCCGGAGGGGACCAGCACGCGCCGCGACCTCGACGGCGAGACCCTGCGGATCGGCCGCGCCTCCGGCA
>DATNEZ010000163.1:0-2237 GCA_035606645.1 Binatia bacterium | reverse complement strand
GGCTCCGGCCCGGCACCACGACGCTGCAGAGCGAGGATTTCCTCGCCACGCTGCACGTGAACGGGCTGGGGCTGCGCGGCAGGGAGCCGGAGGTCCCGAAGACGCGCGGGGAGCGCCGCCTCCTGATGCTCGGCGACTCGTTCACCCTGGGAGAAGGCGTGTCGGACACGCAGACCTTTCCCGCCCTCCTCGACACGTCTCTCGCCGCGCGGATGCAGATCGCCGTCGAGGTCCTCAACGCCGGGGTGGACAGCTACGCCCCCATTCTCTCGTACCTCGACCTGCGTGAGAACCTCCTCCGCCTGGATCCGGATGCGGTCGTCCTGAGCCTCGACCTGAGCGATCTCCTGCAGGAGCAATACTACCGATCCCTGGCCCGGTTCGGACCGGCCGGCGAGATCGACGCCGTTCCGAACCCGCGGCTGCGGGGCCGCATCGCCGACTGGGTCGACGACTGGATCAAGACCAACCTTTATTTCGTCCGGTTCGCCTATCTCGAGGTGCGGCGACGCCTCGACCCGGAGGAAGGGATGGAAGCGGTCATCCAGCGCCGCAACGGCGACCTTCTCGCCTACACGCTGGCCGGCGACACGGTCGACCGAAGCGGCCAGTGGCGGGACCTGTTCGACAGCGTCTCGCGCATCCACGCGCTCTGCCGGGGGAAGGGCATCCCGTTCATCCTGGCGGTCTATCCCTGGGGGCACCAGGTGAACGACCGCGAATGGCGTCCTGGCCGGTCCTGGTGGATGCCCGCCGACGCGGTGGCTTCGGACAAGGTCTTCGAGACGATTCGCCGCGAATGCGTCGACCGGGGAATTCCCCTCATCGACACGGTCCCCGCCTTCCGCAGCCATCACGGCGATGAGCCCCTGTACTTCAGTCACGACATGCATTTCACCCCCGCCGGGCACCGGGTCATGAGCGAGGCGCTCCTGGCGCCGCTCGTCGAGATCCTGCTCGCGGACCCGCGCTTCCGCCCCCCGGTCTCCCAGGGTGCCTCGTGATCGCACGAGAGCCGCAGACCCCGCCCAATCACGATTCGCGTCCGATCCCTCGCTGGGAGCTGGTCGCCTGCGTGGTTCTCGGCCTCGTCGTCCTGGCCGCCTCCCAGCTCCCGACCGCCTGCGGCTTCAGGGCCGAGGCCAGGGGCCTCCACGAGGACCTGGTCTTCAACGGGGCCCCGGCCACCTACGCCGACGAGGCGGCAACCTACTGGAGCTGGATGCGCCAGGCCCGCGACGGCCGGTTCTTCCTGACCGACCTGTACACCACGGAGGACCACCCGCGGAACTACGTGAACCTGCTCTGGTGGCTTCTCGGGACCGTGTGCCGGCTGACCGGGTGGAGCGTCGTCGCCGTGTACTCGGGGGCCCGCGTCCTTCTGGGAGCGCTCCTGATCGTCCTGCTCTTCCGGCTCGCCCGCCGCCTCTTCGATCGACCCGGCGAGCGGCTGGCCTGCTTCCTGGTCCTGCTCCTGGGCGGCGGCTGGGAGGGGCTCTTCCGCCTTCTGGGACCGCTTCCCGGAGTGCCGCGGCTGGGCAGCCCCGGCTGGTGGATGCCCGAGATCAGCACGTTCTTCACCCTCATGCTCTTCCCCCACTTCCTGGCCGGCTTCGCCTGCATGATCGCGGGGACGCTCGCCATGATGAGCGCCTGGTCGACGGATCCGCTGCCCGGCGCGCGGAGAGCCCGATCCTCCGCCCTCGCGGGGCTGGCCATGGCGCTTCTGACCTTCTTCCATCCGTACGACGCGGTTTCGCTCATGGGAGCCCTCTGGACCGCCCCGCTCCTGTTCGGGCTCGTCGAAAGGCGCTGGCCCTGGCGGGAATGGACGCAGTCGGCCGTCGCCTCGGCGGTCTGGCTCCCCTCGTTCCTCTACAACCTGGCGGTCTTCACCGCCAATCCGGCGATGCGCGCCTGGGACCTGCAGAACCTGATGCCGACGCCGATCCCGAAGAAGCTGATCATCTGCCTCGGCGCGGGCCTGGTGCTTTCGTTCGTCGCGATGCTGGCGCTGCGCAGGCTGAGCCGCCCCCAGCTGGTCATGGCGGCCTGGCTGCTCTCCACCCTCGTGATCATCCACCTCCCGCTCCGGTTCCAGCGGCGGATGATGGGGGGGATCCAGTTCCCGCTCGCCGCCCTGGGCGTGGCGGGGGTCGCCTGCGTCGTGGTGCCGCTTCTGCGGGACTTGTTCCGGGCAGGAGGCCGGCCATGGAAGACGGCCGACCGGACCGGCG
>DATNEZ010000148.1:0-4587 GCA_035606645.1 Binatia bacterium | reverse complement strand
CGGGTCAGCCCGGCTTCGCGGGCCACGTTGACGAACTGCGGCGCGGCGCCCGCGGCGGGACCCGGTGCGGGCGGAGCCTGGGCGGCCCCCGCGCACACGAGCGCCAGGATCGCCGCTCCGGCCCGGAGAGCCGGGCAAGGGGCGAGGCCGGTCTTGCGGTCAGTCTGCGGTCGCGACCCCTTCCTGCTTGATCTCACGGAGCCTCTTGAGAAGATCGGCGTGCCGCGCAAACTCCACGGTCGCCTCCTGGTCCTTGCCGGTCCTGGCCAGCGCCTTCGCCAGCGAGTAGTGCGCCTTCGGATTGACAGGGTCCAGCTCGAGCGATCGGCGGTAGAGCGGAATCGCCTCCTCCACCTTCCCCTGCGCGGCGAGGATCGAGCCGATGTAGTAGTAGGCGTACGGGTCGGTGGGGGCGAGCCGGCTGGCCTCCTGGAACTCCGGCAGCGCCTCGTCGTTCCGCCCCTGGCTGAGGTACGTGCGCGCCAGGTGGAAATGCCCCTCGGCGCCCCCCGGGTCGATCGCGATCGCCTGCTTCAGGGTCGCGATCGCCTCGTCGAAGCGCAGCCAGTCGCGGTAGTGCCTGCCCAGCTGCACGTACAGCCGGGCGTCCTTGAGCCCGCGGTCGAAGGCGGCCTTGAGGACCTCTTCGGCCAGGCGCGGATCGCCGTACGACTCGAGCGCCGCGGCGTGGTTCACCACCAGCTGCACGTTCGTCGGATCGTCCGCCAGGGCGCCCGCCTGCAGATCGAGGCCTTCCTTGTGGCGCGATTGCTTGAAGCGGACCTCGGCCAGGAACTGCCGGGCGCGCGACGATTTCGGATCCAGGGAGACGGCGCTCTCGAGGCGCGTCTCGGCCTCGGACAGCTGGCCGGCCTGGAGGTGGAAGATCCCGACCTCCGTGAGCGTCTCGGCGTCCTTGGGATTGACCTGCAGCTCCTTCTCGAACTGGTTCAGCGCCTGCTGCAGCCGGCCGGCGCGCGCGTGGACGGCCCCCATCCGGCGGTGCACTCCCTCCCGGTTCGGATCGGACGCGACCGCCAGCCGCAGCTCCGGCAGGGCCTCCTCGTCGCGGCCGAGCGCCACGAGACAGTCGGCGCGGAGCAGGCGGGCATCGACCGCCTTAGGGTCGGCCTCGATCGCGTTGCCCGCCTCGGCGAGTGCCTCGTCGTGCCTGCCTGCGGCGAGAAGGGCCAGCCCCCGCTCGTAGTGGAGGGCGTAGTCGCGCGGGGACCGCTCGATCAGGCGGGCGAGAAGCTCCGCGGCCTTGCGCGGCTGTCCGTCGGCGCGCAGGCGGCGCGACTCCGCCAGCATCCGGGCGGGGTCGGCCTCGCCGCAATCGAGCACGACGAGAAGCGCCAGGAGCGCGGCGAAGAGAGGCAGGGCGGGCCGAAGGCGGGGCGGATTTCTCCTGTGGAGCATCGAGCAGGAATCGTACCACAGGGATGAAAATGGGCGTCGCGCGCGGCCCCGGGCCGCCGGCACTCCTGCCCCCGGCCTCAGACCTTGGAGACGTCCGCGGCCTGCAGCCCCTTGGGCCCCTGGGCGACGGCGAATTCGACCGCCTGGCCTTCCTCCAGGGTCTTGTACCCCTCTCCCTTGATGGCCGAGAAATGCACGAAAATATCCGTGCCGTCCTCCTGCTGGATGAAGCCGTATCCCTTGCTGTTATTGAACCACTTCACCTTGCCCTTGGCCACCGGAGACCTCCCCCACGTCAGGACAAAAAAAAGCCACAAAAGCGACGGCTCTTGTGGACCGCGCGGCTACTAGTACGGCTGGGGACCGGTCTTGTCAACCCCGATTTTGTCCCGGGGGCATGGTGGGAGCCTGTTCCAGCAGATTGCGCTTGCGCTCGCGGAAGGACTGCATCTCGGCCGCGACCTGGCGCAAAAGCACGAGGACACCCTCGCGATTGTTCGATTCGAGCTCCCGGGAGATGAGCCGGATCTGGCTCTCGATCCCCTGCAGGCCGCGCAGGTCGTCGTCGAGGTGGCCGCGCAGGCTGCGCGTGGCGGCGTTGAACGCCTCCTCCATCTCCTTGAAGTTGTCGTGCTTCCGAAGCGTCACGCGGGTCGCCCAGCGCCCCGATTCGATCTCCCGCAGGCCCCGGGTGACCTTGCCGACGACCCCCGCCGTCTTGTGGGTCTCGAGGATCTCGATGGCGAAGACCGCCGCCACGAAGAACAGCCCGACCCCGACCAGGTACAGGATCGACCGGAGGTCGTGCGCGTCGGGCGCCCCCTTGGCGACCGGGCCGCGATCGAGGAGCAGGCGGGCGTTCTCGACGGTCAAGAGGTGGAGCAGCGCCGCGGCGAACATCAGGAGGAAGCACATGCCCAGGACCGCGACGATCGCCGAGCGCAGCTGGTAGGCGGGGTCGATCACGAACCGCCGGCGCCGCCCCAGGAGTCGCTGGAACAGCCGGACCGTCGGGCCCGGAGCGGGACCGGCCTCGTGGACGAGGCCGTCCATCAGGGTGTGCCGGCTGCCGGCGGTCGGGTGGTCCGGGAAGGAATCCATCCAGTCTCCAGAAGGCAGGCTGGCGCGCCCGCCCCTGCTCCAAAAATATAGATTCCGGCATGCCCCGTGTCAAAACCGCTTCCTGTGCCGCCCCGTGTCTGCTACAGTCCTGGGCCGATGGCTCAGAAACCGGTCGTTTCCCGGGTCGCCGGCCCGGTCGTCCTCGGCGTCGCCCTCCTGGGGGCCGCGGCGCCGGCCCCCCATGACGAAAACGAGATCCGGGCACGGCTGTCGGCCTACGCCCCGGTGCGGCTCCAGGCCGACCTGTCCGGCCTCGGCCCGCGCGAGCGCGAGGCGCTCGGGAAGCTCGTGACGGCGGTGAATGCCGTGGACGAGGTCTACTGGAAGCAGATGGGGCGCCAGGCCATCGAGGCGCGCCGGGCGCTCGAAGCGGCCGCCTCGCCGGTCGACAAGCTCTACCGGGACTTCCTGCTCATCAACTACGGGCCGTTCGACATCCGCCGCGACAACGAGCGGTTCACGCCGGCCGGATCGCCGCCCGGCCCGCGCCTGCCGGGGGCCGGCTTCTACCCCGAGGACATGACCCGGGAGGAGTTCGAGAAGCGCGTCCAGGCCTTTCCCGCGCTGAAGGAGGAGTTCGAGAAGATCAACACGGTCATCCGGCGGATCGACGGGACGCTCGTGGCCCTGCCGTTCGAGAAGGTCTACCTCGATCCGCTGGCGGCGGCCTCGCGCGCCCTGGCGCAGGCGGCCGCCCTGGTCGAGGGACCGACCCTCAGGCGCTACCTGTCGCTGCGCTCCGAGGCCCTCCTGAGCGGCGACTACTACGCCTCGGACGCGGCCTGGCTGGACGTGAAGGACAACCCGATCGACGTCGTGATCGGGCCGATCGAGACGTACGACGACCTCCTGATGGGACTGAAGGCGTCGTACGAGGGGGCCGTCCTGGTGAAGGACGCGAAGGCCTCGGCGGCGCTCCTGGTGTACAAGCAGAACCTCGCCGGGATGGCGGAGGCCCTGCCGGTCGAGGCCGCCTTCAAGAAATCGAACACCGGCAGCGGCAACGTGCTCGAGATCCTGAACGTCGTGCGCTTCACCGGCGACTTCAACGCCGGCATCAAGACGGTGGCGGCCTCCCTCCCGAACGACGAGCGCGTCCTGCAGGAGAAGGGGGCCAAGAAGCAGATCTACAAGAACGTCCTGGAGTCCAAGTTCGACGCGATCCTGCTCCCGATCTCCCGGATCCTCCTGCCGAAGAAGGACCAGCCGCTGGTGACGAAGGAGGCCTTCGTGACCAACGTGCTGCTGCACGAGCTGTCGCACACGCTCGGGGTGGACTATGTCGTGGGGAAGAAGGACCTGACCGTCCGCCGGGCGCTCATGGAGCGCTATGCGGCGATCGAGGAGGCGAAGGCGGACGTCGTCGGCATCTTCGACATGCAGTACCTCGTGACGCAGGAGATCTTCACCGAGGAGGAGGCCGAGGAGAACCGCGCGACCTGGCTCGCCTCGATCTTCCGCTCGGTCCGCTTCGGCACCGAGGACGCGCACGGCCGGGCGAACGCCATCCAGCTGAACCACCTGCTCGCGGAGGACGGGATCGAGTTCGACCGCAAGAAGGGGGAGTTCTCGATCAAGCCGCGCAAGTTCGATGCGGCGATCGCCTCCCTGGCGAAGACGCTCCTCGAGATCGAGGCGACGGGGGACTACGACCGCGCCGGCGACCTCATCAAGAAGCTCGGGGCGCTCGACCCGGAGGTCAAAGAGGCGCTGAAGCGGATCGAGCAGGTGCCGGTCGACGTCGTCTTCACCTACCCGCTCTGATCCGCGTGCGCCGACGTCGCGGCGTCCTCGCCGGCCTTCCGATCGACATCGCGCTCCTCTCGGACCCATCGGAGCTGGACGAGGCGAGGGACTGTCACCTGGCGCTGGCGCTCGAAGGGGCCGGCCCGGGCCCGTGGCGCCCGCTCGGGTTCCGCCCGCTGCCCGCGAGCGAGACCGCCTGCCGGACGGTCCTCCCCGCGGCCTGGCCGCGCGAGCCGTCCTGGATCGCGGCGGGGGAGGAGCCCGAAGCGGGGATCCCCGGACTCCGGCCGTTCCTGCCCT
>DATNEZ010000144.1:0-2927 GCA_035606645.1 Binatia bacterium | reverse complement strand
TCGAGGCGACGAGCGTGGCGGTCGGCCAGTGACCGCGACCGTGGGCGTCGTGCTCTTCCCGGGCTCGAACTGCGAGCACGACGTGATCGAGGCGATCCGGGGCCTCGGCGGCGATGGCCGCATCGTCTGGCACGGCGACCGCGACCTCGGAGCCGTCGACGCGGTCGTCCTGCCCGGCGGGTTCGCGCACGGCGACTACCTGCGCACCGGGGCGATCGCCCGGTTCTCGCCGATCATGAAGGCGGTCGAGGCGTTCGCGGCCCGGGGCGGGCTGGTGTTCGGCATCTGCAACGGCTTCCAGGTCCTGACCGAGGCGGGCCTGCTCCCCGGCGCGCTGATGCGGAACGCGGGGCTCAAGTACATCTGCCGGGACGTCTTTCTCCGGACCGAGCGCCAGGACACGCCCTACACGGCGCGCATCCGCCAGGGGACCGTCCTGAAGATTCCGATCGGCCACGGCGAGGGGTGCTACTACGCGCCGGAAGAGGTCTTGAAGGAGCTGGAGGAGAAGCGGCAGGTGGTGTTCCGCTACTGCGACGCCGAGGGGCAGGTGACGGCGGCCTCGAACCCGAACGGGTCGCTGCGCGCCATCGCGGGAATCTGCAACGCGCGCGGCAACGTCCTGGGGATGATGCCCCATCCCGACCGCTGCGCCGAGGACGTCCTGGGAAACGCCCAGGGGCGGCGGATCTTCGATTCCATCGTGGCCGGCTGGGAGCAGGCGCGCCGGAACCGGATCTAGAAGCCCTCACGAGGAGGAACGGGTGCTGAAGAAGATCAAGAAGCTGCTGGCGGGGGCGCCCCGGGTGGACTACTCGGGCGTGGGACGGAACGATCCCTGCCCCTGCGGCAGCGGCGACAAGTTCAAGAACTGCTGCATCGACAAGGTCGAGAAGAAGACACGCGCCGAACGCGACGCCAGCCTGTTCGGGAGCCGCAAGGGGTGAGCACGAGATGAAATCCGAGCCCCGGGTCACGCGCGATCTCGCCGTGGCGCACGGCATGACCGCCGAGGAGTACGACCGGGCCGCCCAGTCCCTCGGCCGCACGCCGTCGTACACGGAGCTCGGCATCTTCTCGGTCATGTGGTCGGAGCACTGCTCGTACAAGAGCAGCCGGGTGCATCTCAAGAAGCTGCCGACCGAGGGGCCGCGGCTCATCCAGGGGCCGGGAGAGAACGCCGGGATCGTCGACATCGGCGAGGGGATCGCCGCGGTCTTCAAGATGGAGAGCCACAATCACCCGTCCTACGTCGAGCCGCACCAGGGGGCGGCGACCGGCGTGGGGGGCATCCTGCGCGACATCTTCACGATGGGGGCGCGGCCGATCGCGTCGCTCAACTCGCTGCGCTTCGGCTCTCTCGATCACCCGCGCACGCGCTACCTGGTCTCGGGCGTGGTCTCCGGCATCGCGGGCTACGGCAACAGCATCGGCGTGCCGACGGTCGGCGGGGAGATCTACTTCCATCCGTCCTACAACGGCAACATCCTGGTGAACGTCTTCAGCCTGGGGATCATCAGGCGGGACAAGATCCACAAGGGGATCGCGTCCGGGCCGGGCAACCCGGTGATCTACGTCGGATCGAAGACGGGGCGGGACGGCATCCACGGCGCGTCGCTCCTGGCCTCGTCCGAGTTCGACGCGACCTCCGAGTCGAAGCGCCCGACCGTGCAGGTCGGGGACCCGTTCACCGAGAAGCTCCTTCTCGAAGCCTGCCTCGAAGTCATGAAGTCCTCCGGCCTGGTCGTGGGGATCCAGGACATGGGGGCGGCCGGGCTGACCTGCTCGACGGTCGAGATGGCGGCGCGCGCCGGGACCGGCATGGAGATCGACCTGGACAAGGTCCCCCTGCGCGAGGAGGGGATGACGCCGTACGAGATCATGCTGTCGGAGTCGCAGGAGCGGATGCTCCTGGTGGCCACGGACGAGACCGAAGCGAAGGTGCGCGACGTGTTCCACAAGTGGGACCTGGACGCGTCGATCGTCGGCCGGGTCACCGAGACGGGGCGCGTGCGCATCCATTTCAAGGGGCAGACCGTGGCCGACGTGCCGGCGAACGCCCTGGTCGAGGAGGCGCCGCGCTACCGGCGGCCGAGCGCCCGCCCCGCATGGCAGGACGGGCTGGCGAACCTGGCGCTCGACTCGATCAAGGACCTGTCCGACGGAACCGCGGCCGTGACGGCCCTGTCGACTTCGCTGAACCTCTGCAGCCGCGAGGAGGTGTTCGGGGAGTACGACCACATGGTGCGCAGCAACACGGTGGTGCGGCCGGGCTCGGACGCCGCGGTCATCCGGCTGAAGGGAACGCGCTACGCGCTGGCCCTGACGGTCGACTGCAACGCGCGCTACTGCCACCTCGACCCGGCCGAAGGGGCGCGGCTGGCGGTGGCCGAGGCGGCGCGCAACCTGGCCTGCGCCGGCGCCGTGCCGATCGGCACGACCGACTGCCTGAACTTCGGCAATCCGGAGCGCCCGGAGGTGATGTGGCAGTTCGAGCAGGCGATCGACGGCATCGCCGACGCCTGCCGGGCGCTCGACGCCCCGATCGTCGGGGGGAACGTGTCGTTCTACAACGAGACGGAGGGGAAGGGGATTCACCCGACCCCGACGATCGCCATGGTCGGGTTCCTGGTCGACGTCAAGGGGGCGATCACCCAGTGGTTCAAGAAGGAGGGGGACTGTATCCTTCTACTGGGGGCGCCGGAGGGCAGTCTGGGGGGGAGCGAGTACCTGGCGCTCCTGCACGGGATCGAGGCGGGCCTCCCGCACCGGGTGAGCCTCGGGAAGGAGAAGACCCTTCACGACCTGGTGCGATCGGCGCGCGACGCCGGGCTCGTCGCCTCGGCCCACGACTGCTCGGAAGGAGGGCTCGCGATGGCGCTTCTCGAATCGTGCATCACCGGCCCGGACGGCGCCGTGGGGGCCGA
>DATNEZ010000140.1:0-5676 GCA_035606645.1 Binatia bacterium | reverse complement strand
GTCGAGGTTGCGTGGGCCGCCCAGGGCATGCCGATCGCCCCGGCGGCGGCCACCACGTGCTTCCCGGCGATCTCCTCGATGGTGACGACGTTGCTGCCGCTCAGGACCTCGAGGTCCACGGTCTCGCCGGTGCGGTCGGCCATGTCGCGCAGGAAGGGGAGGGCGACGCGGTGCACGTCGGTGTGCCTCAGGACCTGCTCTCCCAGGACGATCAGCTCGGGGCCGAGCCTGTACTTGCCGTTCTCCGGGCTCTTGCCGATGAGGCCCTCTCCTTCAAAGGCCGAGAGGAGTCGGTAGACCGTGCTCTTGTGGAGATTGACCTTGCGGCTGACCTCGGTCACCCCCATCTCCGGGGCATCGTCGCTGAACGCCTTGAGCACCGCGATGGCGCGGCGCACCGCCTGGTTGCCGGTCACGACCCCCTCGCCCCGGTCGCTCCTCTTCTTGCCGTTGCCGACCCCCTGTGCCGTCACGTCCTGAGCCATGTGAACCTTCCCTTTCTTCTAGGACTGCGTCCTGGCCCCGCTTTATGCCGTCCTCACATTGCCGAGGGCAGGAGACTACAGCCAGATTTTCCGTCGAACCCCTCTATCCGCGCAACCCCTATTTTGCCGATGATGACGTTACGGCAATGACTTGCGACGATCGGCGGGCCCTTGAAGCCGTAACAGCAACGGGCCCGCGATCGGACCGATGGAATGTTGCAGAAGCATAAGAACGGGACGGCCCGCAACCCCTGCCCATCTCAGGCCGTTCCGTCACTTGTTCCTCATATTAAAACTGGCTAGCACAATGCGCACCAAAAGGTACCACCCGGAGCGCGGTGAGTCAACTGAAAAGAAAGGCGGCGGCGGACCGTATAATCGGTCGCGACGCGCCATTCATCGTAGAGACGGACGGAGGCTCCAGGTGTCCATCGGGGTGCTGCTCGGCGGCTGCGGCCACTACGACGGGAGCGATGTCCACGAGGCGGTCTTTCTCCTCCTGGCCCTCGAGTCCGCGGGGGAGCGGCCGGTCCTGATCGCCCCCGATCGGCCGCAGGAGCGCACGGTCGAGCACCTGGGAGGCGACGAGGTGACCGAGGAGCGGAACGTCCTGCGCGAGTCGGCGCGACTGGCGCGCAGACCCATTCGAAGCCTGTCCGAGGCGCGTCCCGAGGAGCTCGAGGCGCTCATCATCCCCGGAGGCTACGGACCGGTCGTCAATTTCTCCACGGGGTTCGCGCGGCTCGGAGAGCCGCGTGCCCTGCATCCCGAGATCGCCTCGTTCCTGAAGCATTTCATCGAGGCGCGCAAGCCGATCGGCTGCATCAGCCTCGGGGAGATCCCGGTGCGCACGCTCCTGGAGGAGACGATCGACGTGCCGGCCCCTCCGCGGAGCCCCGTGGACCTGTCGGTCGACCGGGAGCGGGGGATCGTCCACACGCCCGGGTTCACGGCCTTCTCGCGCCTCGCCGACGTCAAGGCGGGGATCGAGGCGATGGTGGCCGAGGTGCTGCGCCGGGTGGCGGAGAGGCGGAGCGGAGCCGCGAAGCCCGCCGCCGGGACCGCATGATCGTCCCGGTGCTCCTGTTCGCCCGCTACCGCGAAGCGGCCGGCGCCGCCTCGATCCAGGTCGAGGTGGCCGCCGGCGCGACGCTCGCGGACGTGTGGGAGGGGGTGCGCGCCCGCGTCCCCGCGCTCCGGAACGAAAGGCGGCCGCTGTTCTCCTGCGGCCGGATCTATGCCCGCCCGGACCATCCCGTGACCGGCCTCGAGGAGATCGCCGTGTTCCCCCCGGTGAGCGGCGGATGAGCGCCGGGCGCCCGCCCGCACCGGGCCTGTACCGCGTCGCCCCCGGGCCCCTCGACCTGGACGAGGCGATCCGCGCCGTCTCGGGCCCCGATCGCGGCGCCATCGCCACCTTCATCGGAACGACGCGCGATCACCACGAAGGCCGCCGGGTGCGATCCCTCGAGTACGACGCCTACGTCCCGATGGCGGAGGCGGTCATGCGCTCGATCGGCGAGGAGATCGCCGCGCGCTTCGGGACGCCGCACGTGGCCATGCTGCACCGCATCGGCCGGCTCGAGATCGGGGAGCCCAGCGTGATCATCGCGGTCGCGGCGGCGCACCGCCGCGAGGCCCTGGCCGGCTGCGCGCACGCCATCGAGCGGCTGAAGGAGATCGTCCCAATCTGGAAGAAGGAGCATTACGAGGACTCGGCCAGGTGGATCGAGGGAAGCGGGCCGGGACCCTCCTCCTGAGGCGGCGTCCATAGGTTGCTGCCCCTTTCGGCCGGGTGCTATACTTTCCGAGGTTTTCGGTCACGCTTCAAGAAACGGTCCTCTCACCCGGCGCCTGACGCCGGGCCCTCGGGCCCGGCCGGCAGGGGGGGAGTGGGGTGGCACAGAGCGCAGCGCACGCACCGTACCGCGACGGCGAAGCCCGCCGCGGGGGCGACCAGACCCCTCAGACGGGCCGGCCGTCCGGTGGCATCTACGCGCTCCGCCCGCACAGTCAGGCCCCGCTCCCGACTGGCACACGCATCTCCCTGAAACTCCAGCACACGATTGCCTTCCGACACGGACTTCAAGCCAGGGACGGGAGAGGATCCTGCCGCGCCGCCGGTTCACCGGCCGCGCAGGAGACACGGCATGCGAACCCTGTTCCACGATCTGCTGCTCCCGGGGGCGCTGCTCCTGGGCGGAATCACCATCGGCTGGCTCATCCGGAGCGTCCTCGGACGCACGAAGATCGAACGGGTCCGGGGGGAAAGCCGGGACCTGCTCGACCGATCCCTCAAGGACGCCGAGCACCACAAGCGCCAGGCCCTTCTGCAGGCCCGCGAGGAGTGGCTCAAGACGAAGGCGAAGCTCGACCAGGAGCTTTCGAACCGGGCCGCGGAAGGGGATCGTCGCGACCAGGCCCTCGAGGAGCGTGAATCGGGCCTGAGAGAGAAGGACGCGCGCCTGCGTTCCCGCGAGCGGGCGCTCGAAGGTCGCGAGCGCGAGTCGCAGGAGGCCCTCGCCGAGGCGCGCCGGGAGCGCGACCGCTCGCGGCGGCTGGCCACGGAGCTCGGGGACCAGCTCAGCCGCGTGTCCGGCCTCACCACCGAAGACGCCAAGCAGATGCTCCTCGAGACCATGCGGCAGGAGGTGCGCGTCGAGGCGGCCCGCCTGGTGCGCGAGGCCCGCGACGAGGCGCAGAAGAAGGCCGAGACCGAGGCCTGCAAGATCGTCTCCCTGGCCATCGAGCGGACCGCCTCGGAATGGACGGCGGAGCGGAGCGTGACCTCGTTCCAGCTCCCCAGCGAGAAGCTGAAGGGACGCATCATCGGCCACGAGGGGAAGAACATCCGCGCGTTCGAGAAGGCGACCGGGGTGCAGCTGCTCATCGACGAGCAGCCCGACACGGTCGTCCTGTCGTGCTTCAATCCGATCAAGCGCGAGATCGCGCGCCTGACCCTCGATCGGCTGGTGAAGGACGGCAACATCCACCCGCGGCGGATCGAGGACCTGGTCCAGAAGAACCAGAGGCGCGTGGACGAGATGATGCTCAGGGCCGGGCAGGAGGCGCTGAAGGAGCTGGGCATCTCGGGCGTCCATCCCGAGCTGGTGCGCATCCTGGGACGGCTGCGGTACCGCACGTCGTACGGCCAGAACGTGCTGATGCACTCGATCGAGGTCGCCAAGCTCACGGCGATCATGGCCTCGGAGCTGCGGCTCGACGGGACGCTCGCGAAGCGCGCGGGGCTGTTCCACGACATCGGCAAGGCGATCGACTTCGAGCGCGAGGGGACGCATCCCGAGATCGGGGTCGAGGTCGCGACGCGCTACAATGAGCACCCCGTGGTGATCAACGCCATCGGCACGCACCACGAGGACGCGGACGTCATGAACCCGATCTCGGTCCTGGTGTCGGCGGCGGACGCGATCTCCGGCTCGCGCCCGGGGGCGAGGCGGAAGAACGTCGTCGACTACGTGCAGCGGATCGAGCAGCTCGAGGGGCTGGCCAACGAGATGGAGGGCGTGGAGCAGTCGTACGCCATCCAGGCGGGGCGCGAGATCCGGGTGATCGCGCGGCCCGAGAAAGTGAACGACGACCAGCTGGCCGTCCTGGCCTCCGACCTGGCCCGGAAGATCCAGGCGCAGATGGAATACCCGGGGCGGATCAAGGTGACGGTCATCCGCGAGATGCGGGCGACCGCCACGGCCCACTGAGAGAGGAGCGAGGCGCATGACGCAGATGGAGCAGGCCAAGCGCGGGACGATCACCGAGGAGATGCGTTACGTCGCCGCCGTCGAGGGCGTCGAGCCCGGGGACCTGCGCCGGCGCGTCGCTTCGGGCGCGGCCATCATCCCGAAGAACCTCCACCACGACTTCAACCCGATCGGCGTCGGCCAGGGGCTGTCCACCAAGATCAACGCCAACATCGGGACCTCGGGCCACCACCAGCAGCTGCACGAGGAGCTCGAGAAGCTCAAGATGGCGGTGCAGTGCGGGGCCGAGATGGTCATGGATCTGTCGACCGGCGACGACCTGGACGGGGTGCGCCGGGAGATCCTCAGGCGCTGCCCGGTCATCCTGGGGACCGTGCCGATCTACCAGGCGGTCGCCGATCGCGGGTCGGTCCACGACCTGACCGCCGACAGTCTTTTTGATGTGATCGACAAGCACGCCCGGGACGGGGTCGATTTCGTGACCGTGCACTGCGGCGTCACGCGCGAGGCGGTGCGCCGCCTCGACGCCGACGGCCGCATCGCGGGCATCGTCTCCCGCGGGGGATCGATGCTGGCCTCCTGGATGGCGCGGACCGGGGAGGAGAACCCGCTGTTCGCGCAGTACGACCGCCTGCTGGACATCGCCTTCGAGCACGACATGACGCTCTCCCTGGGGGACGGCATCCGGCCCGGCGCCACCGGGGATGCCACCGACGCCGCCCAGATCCAGGAGCTCCTGACTCTCGGCGAGCTGACGCGCCGCGCCCACGAGCGCTCCGTCCAGGTGATGATCGAGGGGCCCGGGCACGTCCCGATCGACCAGATCGAATCGAACGTCCTGCTCCAGAAGCGCATCTGCCGGGGGGCGCCGTTCTACGTCCTGGGTCCGCTGACCAGCGACATCGGGGCGGGGTACGATCACATCACCGGGGCGATCGGCGGCGCCGTCGCCTCGGCGGCCGGCGCCGACGTGCTGTGCTACCTGACCCCGGCCGAGCACCTGAGGCTGCCGACGATCGAGGACGTGCGCGACGGGGTGATCGCGACCAAGATCGCCGCGCACTCGGGCGACCTGGCGAAGGGGGTGTTCGGCGCGCGGAGCCGCGACGACCAGATGTCGCTCTACCGCAAGCGGCTGGACTGGGAAGGGCAGTACCGCCTGGCGCTCGATCCGGAGAAGGCCCGCGAGCTGCGCCTGATGAGCGAGGACTACGACAAGGCCGTGTGCACGATGTGCGGGACGCTCTGCTCCATGGCGCTCGAGAACACGCGGTCCCGGCTCGGCGAGGTCCTGACCGCGTCCGAGGTCGATGCGGCGCACCGCCACGTGCGGGTCGGTTCGGCGGCCTACCGGCGCACGGAGGGGAACGCATGACGCCGTTCCAGGAACGCTGCATCGAGCGGAGCGGGTTGTCCCCCATCCTGGAAAAAGTCCTGGCGGGCCGGCGCCTGTCGGCGGACGACGGGATGACCCT
>DATNEZ010000137.1:0-10565 GCA_035606645.1 Binatia bacterium | reverse complement strand
GCTGGCGATCGATCTCCCGCCCCTCGCCGAGATCGAGCCGGAGGCCGGGTTCCTCGCCGGGGTCCTCGAGCGGACCTCGCGACGGGAGACCCTCGCGGACCGGCTCGCGGCCGGTTTCCTCGAGGCCTGCCGGCGGCTGGGTCGGCGCCCGAGGATCGCCTGGGAGGGGGCTTACGTGGGAGCGATCGCCCTGCTCATCCTGTTCGGCACTCCCAACGCGCCGTTCGCGGGCGTGCCCGGCAGGGCGCTCGATCTGGTCCGGACGGCGCAGGAGGCGGTGCCGGCGGTGACCGCCACAGAGAAAGTGCCGGCGATCAAGATGGCGGTGGCCGAGCGCTGGGAAGAGACCAGGACAGGCGTCGCGGGAAGGACGCGAGGCGTGGCGGCCGAGATCCGGCGGATCGGCTCGAAGACGTGGGACCCGCTCAAGCGGGAACTTGGAACCATGTGGAAGCGGATTGCGTCTCAGAAGACGACGACGGACGGCACGAACGCGACCGAGAAAACCCAGGAAGGACAAGGAGAATGACGATGAACGCCATGCAGGACTCCTCGACGCCCTACACGCGACAGCCCGAGACAGGACAGGCTCCCGGCTACCCCCAGGCGCCCCCCCTGGCGGCGGCGCCGTTCCGGATGCGGGACTCGCGCAGCAAGTCGCCCGCCTTCGCCGCGATTCTCTCGGCCATGCCGGGGCTGGGGCAGGTGTACGTCGGCTACTACCAGCGGGGATTCGTGCACGCGGGGGTGGTCGCCACCCTGATCACGATCATCTCGTCGGGGGCCGTCGAGAAGCTCGTTCCGCTCCTGGCGCTGTTCATGGCGTTCTTCTGGCTCTACAACATCATCGACGCGGCGCGCCGGGCGTCCCTCTACAACGACGCGCTCGCGGGGAACCCCTCCATCGATCTGCCGGAGGACTTCAAATCACCGGGAATCCGGGGCTCCATCGTCGGCGGCGCCACCCTCGTCATCGTCGGGTTCGTCATTCTCCTGCACACCCGCTTCGGGATCTCTCTGGACTGGGTGGATGAGTGGTGGCCGGTCGTTCCGATGCTCGTCGGCGCCTACCTGGTCGGCCGGGCGGTCATGGAACGACGCAACGCGCAGGCCGGGGACTCCAAGTAGCCGTATCCAGGGCCGGGTCCGCGGCCAGGAGCCTGTCCCGATACTCGGGCAGGCTCCTAGTGCTTCCTGGCGGCTTCGGATTCGGCCCGCTTTCCCGAATACGTGTAGGTCAGCAGGGTGCCGTCCTTCATGGTCCAGTCCAGCCGCCCGGCGATCGCGTCGCCGTTGATCAGCCCGGACCATCGCAGGTGGCCGCTCTTGCCGCTCTCGACGTCGGCGACGAACGCGTTGTCCTTGATGGTGTAGCCGACGGGGGCGAAGCCGTACAGGGCCCAGCCGTCCGACCGGAACACTCCCTGCTGCAGCACCAGGGTGTCCTCGGTGGCCTTCTCTCCCCGTTTCGCGGCCTCGGCGTCCGGCGTGATCCGGACCTTCCACGATCCGTACTCGACGGGGCCCTTCTTCTTCCTGGCCACTGCGGGGGTGGCCAGGACCAGGAGGATGAGGAGCGGGATTACGAATCGGGCTGCCTGCTTCAACATCGCATGTCCCTCCTTGGGGGCAATATGAGGCTCGCCTCGAGCCGATTCAAGGGCTTGCAGATCCCAGATTCTGGTTGACGGGCCCCCCACGCTGCGGTAAGTGTTGTGCATCCATGTCCTCCGCACCGGTCCGTCTCGCGCTGGCTTTCGCCCTGGCGGGGGCCTGCTCGCCCGGGTCGCCGATGGCAGCGACCGCGCCGCCGGTCACGCTGGCCGGCCTCGCTGGAAGCGCCGGCCGGATCTTCCGCGGGGTCTGCCTGAAGGCGGAGGCCGGCACGGTGGAGGTCGCCGGGGCGCGGATTGCGGCGACCACCTACACCTTCGAGGTGCGCGAATACCTCAAGGGAGGCGGTGGGCCGAAGGTGACCTTCCGCCAGGTCGGGACGCCCGGCGGGGGGCCCGGAGACCTGGGCCGGGCCGCCGGGCTCCCGGTGTACTCGCCGGGACTGGAGTACGTCATCTTCCTTCTGCCGGAGAGCAAGGCGCGCCTGACGTCGCCCGCAGGCGCAAGCCGCGGCGCTCTTCTCGTGAAGCGGGAGGAAGTCATCGTGCCGGGCGGCCTGGCCGGCCTTTCCTCGACCACACCCCGCAGCGGCAAGGGGGAGACGAACGACGGCGGTGGGACCATTTCCTACCGTGCCATGCGCGACGCGGTCCTCGGGTCCCTGGCGGGGCGTCCCGCGGCGCGGCCCTAGGACACACTCCTGGGAGGTCCGGATGCGACACGTCCTCGCGCTCGTCCTGGTTCTCCTCGGGGCTGGTGGGCTGGCGCTGGCAGGCGGCCCCCTGGTCTCCTCGACCGACGGCGCGCCGGTCGGGTGGAGCACGGCGACGGCCGTCCGCTACACCACCGACCGGAGCGGCCTCGGTCTCCTGTCCCGCGCCGAGGCGGTCCGCCTGGCGGGCGACCTGTTCGCGGTCTGGGAGGGCGTTCCGACCGCGACGATCACGTTCGCCCGCGACGGCGGCCTCGCCGTGGACGTGGACGGAACGAATTTCGGGCCGTACCTGGGCCCGTATGGCGGGGCCACGACACCGCTCGGCCAGAGCGTGATCGTGTTCGACGCCGACGGCGCAATCTTCGACACGCTGTTCGGAGTCGGAACCGGAATCCTCGGGTTCGCCGGGCCGACCTTCCTTTCGGACGGCGCCGTCACGGTGCCGATCGGCGCGCCGGTCCCTCCGGGATCCCGCATCGTGGAGGGGCTCGCCTTCCTCAACGGCAAGTGGATCGATGGCGTCGACGACCCGGCCGCGGGCAACCACGAGATGTCGCTCGAGCTCTTCAAGGCGGTCTTCGTCCACGAGTTCGGCCATTTCGCCGGCCTCGACCACACGCAGGTTCACGGGCTCATGCATCCTCCCGACTCCGACCTGGCAGGCTACACGACGCCGGTCGAGACCATGTACCCGTTCATCAGCGACGCCTCCCAGGCGGTGCCGGAAAGGGACGACGTCGTGGCGCTCTCGGCCCTCTATCCGGTCCCGACCTTTGCGGCCACGACGGGAGCGGTTCGCGGGAGGGTCCTGGCCCAGGACGGCACGCCTCTCTCCGGCATCAACGTCATCGCCCGGAATCTCGCCGACGACAGCGATGCGCTTTCGTACCTGTCGGGCGCGACCCTCGTGCCGCCCGGCGCCTACACCCTGGCCGGGCTCGTTCCGGGCGCCTCGTACCGCATCGAGATCCAGGAGGTGGACGTGTTCGCGCAGGGGGGGAGCCGCATCGGGCCGTTCTCGCCGCCTGTCACGCTGCCCGGTCCTCCCGAGTTCTACAACGGCGCGCAGGAGAGCGCCGATCCGGCGACCGACGATCCGCGCGACGCCACGCCGATCGTGGCGGCGGCGGGCGCGATCGCGCAGGGGATCGACATCGTCGTCAACGACCAGGCGTTCCGGGTGAGAAACACGGCGCTCGGCGAACCGCGGGGTCCCCTGGAGTTCGCGGTGGGGGATTTCGACGGGGACGGCGACGCGGATTTCGTGGCGCCGCAGATCGGCTTCGTTCCCGGAAACCTCGTCCGGTTCTACCGGGGACACGGCGACGGGACCTTCTTCCCGCCGGTCGACGTGGCGGCCTTTCCCGGCAACGAGCACATCGTGGCGGGGCAGCTCAACCGCGGCGTGGACGGCTTCCTCGACGTGGCCGTGGCCAGCACCACGATGCAGGAGGTCCGGCTGTACCGCGGGAACGGCCAGGGCGGCTTCGCCCCGCCGCTCACGCTCCTCGACGCTCCCGACCAGGACCGGCTGACCGATCTCGTCGTTGCCGATCTCGACGGCGATCCGTACACGGATCTGTTCACGGTGATCCGGCGCGCCGCGGGCGGAGCCACCGCGTACTCCCTCCTGGGACGGCCGGACGGCGGCTTCACGACCGTCGCCAGCGAGATGCCGGCGGGCACCCCCTTCCCGGAGACGGTCCTGCGGGCCGGAAAATTCGCCGGCGGCCCCGCGGTCGACGTCGCCGGCCTCGCCAGCGCGGCGTTCGCTCCGTCCATTGTCGTGCTCGTGGGGGATGGCGCCGGCAGGTTCCAGGCCTCGTCGGCCTCGATCGCGTCCGTGGCCGTCCGGGTCGATCCCTACGCCATGGCGGCGGCCGACTTCAACGGGGACGGCCGGACCGACCTCGCGCTGGCGGACCTGCAGCCCGCCGGCGGCGCGCCGAACTTCACGCGGTCCTACATCGACGTCCTGCTGTCGACAGGTGCGGGCGCGTTCGTCCTGGGCGGCCGGACCGCGGTCCCCGACGTGTTCCAGCTGTCGGTGGTCGCCGCCGATTTCGATCGCGACGGGCTCCTCGATGTCGCCTCGACCGGGGCCTTGTTCTCGCCGCGCAGCCCGGGCGCGAAGGTGACTGTCGCCTACGGGGACGGCACGGGCGCCATCGCGCGTGTCGACACGATCTGGGGGCTGGCGGAATTTCCGCAGGAGCTTGCCGTGGCCGATCTCGACGGCAACGGCCGCAGCGACCTGCTCGTGAGCCTCAACGCCTCGGGGCCGATCGGGTTCGACCCTCCCGGCACGTATGCGGTCCTGCTCCGGCCGTCCACCTGCTTCGCGCAGAGCGAATGCGACGACGGGATCTTCTGCAACGGCGTCGAGTCGTGCGGCGGGGGTTCCTGTCATGCCGGGACGCCCCCCTCCTGCGACGACGGCGATGTCTGCACGGAGGACCTGTGCGGACTGCCGATGGTCCTGTCATCGGAGGCGTTCGAATCCGGCTTCTCGGGGTGGACGCATGCCTCGCGCGGCGGCACCGACACCTGGCACCAGGATTACGCCAGCTGCCTGGCGGAAAGGTTCCCGAGCGTGATGTTCTCCTCCAACGGAAACGCCGGCCTGGCCTGCCAGGCCGACTCCTCCATGGAGCGCAGCCAGCTCCTGGGCCCACCCGTCGCGCTGCCGTCGACGGGGCGGACCGTTCTCTCGTTCGACGCCCTGTCGCGCGACGAGGCCGGAGCCTGCCTGGCCTCGGGCGACCGGGACGCGCACGATGCGGGGATCACGCTCGACGGGGGAGCGACCTACACGACGCTGAACGACTGCACGCGGCTCGCGGACGGCACGGGCGCCGTGACGCATCACGAGTTCGATCTCGGGGCCTTCGCGGGGCGCACGGTGCAGGTGATGTTCGTCTACGACACCCGCGACGCCCTGGCCGGCCACACCTTCGCGGTCGACAACGTCACGATCACCGCGGCGCCCGATTCCTGCGGGCATGTCCCGATCTTCCCCGACGACGACCTCGACGTCCATGTCGACGCTCGCTGCGGCGGAAACGATTGCGACGACCACAACCCGAGCGTCTGGTCGGCGCCGTTCGAGGTGGGGGGTCTCGTCGCGTCGGGCGCGTCGCCCACCGGGCTGGCCTGGCAGGGGCAGGACCTGGCCTGCGGCCCCGAGACCCGGTACGACCTGGTCTCCGGCCCGCTGTCGCCGGGATCGGGACCGGTTTTTCCCTCGTCCACGTGCCTGAGCTCGACGACCGCCGTCGTGTACGACGATGCGCGGCCCGCGCCTCCCGCCGGAAGCGCCTGGTGGTATCTCGTTCGCTCCCGCAACTCCTGCGGCGCAGGCTCCTATGGGACGCCACTTCGGGACGCGGGCATCCCCGCGTGTCCCTAGGAGCCCGGCCGAATACCCGGACAGGCTCCTAGTGTCTTGTGCGCCGCTTCAGCCGGCGCTCCTGGCGCAGCCGCCCCTTTTCCCTCTTCCGTTGGACCTGCGAAGACAGCGCCTCTGCAGCGCGGGCGCGAGCGTCCTCCGGCCCGCCTGTCCCGGGAGGGAGGACCGGGCGGCGGGGCTCCGGCAGCGGCTCGGCCAGGGCGGCCCGGACCATCTCCCGTTCCACGTCCGAGTAGTCCCCCTCGATACGCTTCCCTCCCTCGCCGGCCTCTTTCTCGATGTGCTTCAGCCAGAACTCCGCGACGACCAGGTGATGCACACCTCGGGGGAGCCTGCCGGCCAGGGTGCGGACGTCGTCGGTCACGACCGTAACGGGGTGGCCCCGCTCCAGGAGCCTATTCGCCTCCTGGAGGATCCGGATGTCCGCGGCCCCCGCGCCGCCCCGCGCGAACACGATCTCGAGGAGCGGCCTCCGGATCGCGGCGGGACCCGGTGACGGGTCGTGGCTGTCGAAGACGATGAGGACCTGCTCCTGGCGCTCGTGCGCGAACCGTTCCAGCGCGCCGGCCAGGCCGTCGCGCGCCTCCTCGCCGCGGCCGTCTTTCTGCAGGCTCCGCAACGTCGGGATGGCGAAGATCAGGTTGTGGCCGTCCAGGACCCAGATGCGCTTCGAAGCCATTCAGCGGTTCGTCGAGGGATGGATCACCGAGAGAACGGTCTGGGCCACGAGCCGGTTTCCGGCCGGGCTGTAGTGCATGCCGGGATAGGCGTACATCTCCCCGATCTCCGGCTGCTGCGACATCGGCGGGAGAAGATCGATGACGGGGATCTTCAGTTCCCCGAGGATCGAAAGGACCCGGCTGCGGATCGGATCGTACGCGCGCCGGTGCTTCTCTTCGTGAAACCGGGCCTCCGCGGGCAGGTAGACGAAATACAGCCTTCCTCCCCATCCGAGAGTCGCCCTTCGGGCCTCATCGAGGACCTGCGTGAACAGCGGGAAATCGACCTGGGAGGCGTCCACCAGGGTCTCTCCGACCTGGAGTCCCAGGGCCTGCCGCAGGGACCAGAGCCGCCAGAACCGTCCCGGGCCCGACATGAACATCGTGCCCGCCTCGACCTTGGCGTACTCCTGGTCCGACGCCTCGCGCAGCAGGGCATCGCTCTCGGCCTGCCGGTCGAGCAGGCCCTGCCGGTGTCCTGGCAGCAGATAGCTGGTGAGGCGGGGGAAGCGCTTCTCGCGGTTCAAGTCGAAGGTGATGTCGTTCCCCTCCATGTGGAACCAGAGGACGATTCCCGGCCGGGCCTGCGTGAGGAATTCCTTCAATCCGGCGAGCATCAGGAGCGGCCCGTTGCCGACCATGCCGAGATTGAGGGTCGCGGGGTACTCGCGGCGAATCAGCTCGACGAAGTTCTGCTCCGTCGGGACGCAGGCCCCCTCGGTGAAGGAGTCGCCGAGCGCGGCCAGCTCGAACCGGCCCGACGACCAGATCCCTTCGGGATTGTGGAATCCGTGCTCGTCGCTCCGGTACACGACGTACTGCCCCATCTCGTTGCACAGGACGGTCGTCACGCTCGAGATCCCCCCGAGGGGCAGCAGATCCGTGCCTTGGGCCGGCAATCCCTGCCAGGCGGGAAAGGTGGCCGGATAGGCGTTGTCCCCCTGCTTCCGGAGATCCCGCACGACCTCGAACTGGGTGCGGCCGTCGTAGGGCAGTCCGAATCGCCGCGCGGCCATCCGCTTCCGAATCATGGGGAGCTGCCTCACGTAGACCTCCGCCATGTAGGCGGCCGCAGCGAGTGAAAGGACCGTCATGGCGAGCGCCGTGCGGCGGGAGAGCGGCAGCCGCAGGCACGCCAGGAACACCGCGGCCAGGCAGAGCGGCCCCCCCACGAGCAGCGCCTGCCGCCCCGCCCCGACGTGGAAGCTTCGAGCCGTCCCGAGGGCCAGGAAGCCCGCCCCCGCGCTCGCGGCCGCGGCGGCGAGAAGGACCGAATTGGTGAACCAGCGCTCCTTGCTCACGAGGCCCGCTCCTCCTGCATCTTATTTGGACGGAATGCCTGCGGGGCGATGCCGCCGGTCCGATCCAGACCGGCGAGGCGCCGCCTCCCCGCGAGGTGCCGGCGACGGGAGGCCTCGACGAGCGGGCGCCACAGCGCGTGTGTCAGGCGGTGCCGGATCAGGAACGGCCAGAGCCGGTTCGACCGCTTGTAGAAGTAGCTCATGCCGAGGTAGGGGAGGACCGCGGCGGGCCTCTCCGGCCTGCGCCGCCAGATCGATCGGTGCGAGAAGACGTGCCGGTACGCCCAGGCGTACCCCTCGTACAGCCTGTCCGGGCTCATGAGCCGCGGGCGGAAGACCACGTGGGCCGTGTCGTAGAGGTCCCAGTCTCGATGCAGAAGCCGTCCCTCGCTCTCGAGCAGGCGGAAGAGAGGCGTGCCGGGGTACGGCGTCAGGATGTGGAACGTGGCGCACTCCAGCCTGTTCGACTCGATCCACTCCACGGTGCGCTCGAAGACGTCCGGCCGGTCGTGATCGAAGCCGAACACGAAGCTCCCGTTCACCTGGATGCCGTAGCGATGCAGGATGGCCACCCGGCGCGAGTACTCCTCGGGACGCGGAGACTTCTTGCGGGCGTCGGCCAGGTTCTCCCCCGAGAGGGACTCGAACCCGATGAACACGCCCGAGCACCCGCCCAGCGCCATGTCGCGGACCAGCCCCGGGTCGTCCGTGACGTCCAGGGTCACGGCGGCGCTCCAGATCTTCCCGGTCCTTCCGAGCGCGCGCGACAGATCACGAAGGTACGCCGGCCGCGAGCCCAGGTTGTTGTCGATGAAGACCCCGTACGGCTCGTTCGTCGCCTCGAACTGCGCCACCACGTCCTCGACCGCGCGCACCTGGTACGGCATCTTCAGGCCTTCGGTCGCCAGGTAGCAGAACCCGCAGCGGTTGTGGCAGCCGCGCGTGGCGATGAGGCTCGCCGTGGTCAGAAAATCCCTCCGCGGCAACGCGAGGCGAAGCGGCGGCGGCTCATCGGCGTACTCGCCGATCTCGCCTCGCACGTAGCTCCCTTCGTAGCGCGGCCGGAGGCACCCGGCCTCGAAGTCGCGAAGGATGCGCGGCCAGAGCTGCACCCCTTCCCCCACCGCCAGGGCGTCCGCGTGGGGCGAGCACTCCTCAGGGCAGGACAGGACGTGCAGCCCGCCCAGGACGACGGCGGCCCCCCGTTCCCTGAACCAGTCGGCCAGCGCGAAGGCCCGGCGGGCGAACGTCAGGTGGACCGTGATTCCGACGACCGCCGGGAACGGCTCGGCGGGAGGAGGGCCCTGCAGCAGGTTCTCGTCCCAGTACCTGACCTCCCATCCCGGCGGTGTCGCCCCCGCGATCGACGTCAGCGCCAGCGTCGGCGTCAGCACGTGCTTGCCGAAGCTGGCGTGCGGGTCCTTCGGGTAGAACGGATTGATCAGGAGCGCGTTCCGTGGCGAGGGCGGTGAGGTCCGAAGGAACGGGTCCAGCTCCGGCGGGTGGCGCATCGCGCGCGGGGCTTCAAGGTGGACCTGCATTCTTCCCCTCTCGCCGGGTCAAAGCGGCCCGGCCCGGCCGCATCCGCCGATTCGGTCGGCTGCCGCATGCTCATCATAGGGCAGGAGGGTGTCATCATGAGCCGAGGGCGTACAGGTTACCGTCCATGCTGCCGAAGTAGAGCGCTCCGCGATCGACGACGGGCGACGACACGATGGCTCCGATCGAGACGAAGCGGTAGAAATCGATGTACATGTCCTCGAAGTCGCCGAACAAGGGTGCGAAGGCCTCCTGGTTCAGGCTGCCGTCCGCGTTCAGGACCTTCAGCCGGTCGGCCTTCGACGCCTCGGTCTGGAACTCCCACGCCAGCTTCCCCGTCTTCGCGTCGACGGCGTACAGTCGGCCGTTGTGATCCCCCACGTAGGCCAGGTCGCCCGCCAGGGCCGGCGAGGAGAACATGTAGGCCTTGGCGTCGAAGTTGAACCGCAGCCGCCCGGTCTTCGCATCGAGCGCCATGAAGCGCGCGCTGTCCGAGGTCCCCACGTAGACCATCCCGTCGCGCACCGCGGGCGTGCCGATGACCCAGGACTTGCTCGTCGGGTAGTCCCACTTCTTGCGCCCGGTCGCGGCGTCGAGGGCGTAGACGTGCGCGTCGCGGCAGCCGACGTAGACCGTGCCGTCGACGACCGCGGGAGAGGACTGGAAGCCGACCTGGTTGTGGATCACCGGATCGTCCCCCGCCTTGAACGACCACTTCGGCTGACCGGACTCCGCATCGAGCGCGTACAGGGTGCTGTCCCAGCTGCCGATATAGACGATGCCGCCGGCCACCGCCGGCGAGGCGTGCACGACGTCCCTGGTCGAGTACTTCCATTGCAACGTGCCGTTGCCCGCATCGACCGCGTAGACGTTGCCGTCGCCGCTGCCGAAGTAGACCGAGCCGTTCACGACCGCCGGCGACGAGGTGAAGAGATCCCAGGCGTCGGGAATCGTCTGGGCGACGGACGGGTATCCGTGCAGGTTCTTCGCCTCGAACTTTCTTTCGAATTCCGTTGCGAAGACCCATTTCGGCTTGCCCGTCGTCAGGTCGATCGCGGCCAGGGCTCCCGTCGACGAAACGAAATAGAGCGTTTCGCCGGCCACGGCCGGGGACGACGCGATCGGCATCCGCGACTTGAACTTCCACTTCTCCTTGCCGGTCTCCTGATCGACGGCGTAGAGATGGCCATCGAGACTCGTGATGTAGACGACTCCGCCGGCGACGGCGGGGGAGGACACGATCGGCCCGCCCGTCTTGAAGATCCACT
>DATNEZ010000124.1:0-13023 GCA_035606645.1 Binatia bacterium | reverse complement strand
CCTGGACGCCGGCCCCTACGTCGCCGCGCTGGAATACGCCGCGGGGGTCGAGGCGGAGCTGGTCGACAAACCGTCGCGCCGGTTCTTCGAGCTGGCCGTGGCGGAGATCGGCCTTTCGCCCGGCGAGGTGCTCGTGGTGGGAGACGATCTCGAGGCCGATTGCAGGGGGGGCGCCGCCGCCGGCTGCCTCACGGCGCTGGTCCTGACGGGAGGAACGACGCGCGCGACGCTCGACGCGTCCGGCTTCAGGCCCGATCGGGTGTGCGCCTCGGTGGCCGAGATCGACTGAACGGCCCGGCCCTCAGAGAAGATCCAGCACGCACAGGTGGTCGTAGAAGGCGTCGAAGTTCTGCTGCCCGGCGTTCGGGAAGAGATCCATCAGCTGGCCGTACGCCTGGTGGAGCTTCTGGCTCGAGTTCCTCAAGTGGAGACCTCGCGACTTGTAGACCTCGCGGTTGTCCTGCCCCCGCGCCCCGACCTCGAGCGCCTTGGTCCAGGTCTCGAAGAAGGCCCGCTGGTCGCGAATGGCGTCGACCAGCAGGGACTGCACCTGGCGCAGGTTCTCGGGGGCCGGCAGGGCGTCGAGCCGCGCGACCAGGGCGTCCACGCGGTCCCGGTACTCCGGCAGCGATCTCCCTTTTCGTCCCTCCGACTGGAACCACGTCCAGGCCTGCGCCTTCTCGACGATTGCGAGATCCACCAGCTCGAAGAGGCGCGACAGGTACGCGGCCTCGTCGCGGGTGAAGCCGGCGGAGGCCGGATCGAGGTTGGCGTGGCGGTGCGCTATCTCCTCGTACGCCTGCTGGACGGTGATCGGGCCCGAGGCCGCGAGCGTCAGGCCGGGAATGAGCAGCGCGGCGATCGCGGCCATGGTGGCGAAAAACAGGGCGGTCATCATTTCGACGGGCGGCGGGATGTACGGATCAGTCTTTCGCTTCGCGGACTTTTTCTTCACGGGGGTCCTCCTGGGGAGTGTGGTCCTGCTCTTCGTGGAGGCTGCCGTAGATCGCCTCCCGGTACGCTCGTTCCTTCGTCAGGTCGCCGAGCAGGTGGTGCGCATCGGACAACTTCAGCATCAACGCGACATGGGGCGGGCCGCCGGAGGCAGCCTGCGTCCACAGGCGGAGGGCGTCCTGCGCCTCCCCTGCGAGAAACGCCGCGTCCCCCTGCCGCTCGATCCAGTCGGCGGCGGGGAGGGTCACCTTGCTCAGGTGATCCGCCATCCGCTCCGCGTACCGCGAGGCCTCGCGGTAGTCCTTGCGCAGCAGGAGGACGTCGAAGTACTCCTCGGGAAGGAGCGCCTCGTGGAGGCAGGCGCGCCAGTCGTCGGGAAACTGCACCTGGATCATCCGCACGAGCCCCGGATCGATCCGCCGGGACACGGCCACGAGGGCGCACTCGCTTCGCGGATCGTCCGGCACCCGATCGGCGGCCGGATGAAGCGGCTGCTCGGCGGCCGCTAGATCGCCGCGGGCCAGGCCGACCATGGCCAGGAGCAAGGGCCATCTCGGGTCGTCGCGCCAGGCGGCGCGGACCCGGGCGAGCCGGACTTCGGCCTCGCCAAAGCGCCCCAGGGCCGCCAGCGCCAGGGTGGCGGACGCCTCGTAGAGGACCGCCCCCCGTCCCCCCTCGGCCGCCGACTCGAAGCGATCGAGCGCCCGCGAGGCCTCGCCGCGCGCGAGCGCGGTGCAGCCCGACCGCCATGCGGCGATGGGGCCGAGGAGACGGGCCGCACGCCCCGGCCCCCCCGCGGGGAGCGTGGCGGCTCCTCTTTCGAGCGCCGACTCGAGCGCCGGCAGGAGGCCGTCCCCCTTCAGGTCCCGCAGGTCCTCGGGCGTGAGGCCGAAGTCGTCGAGACCGATCGACGGCAGGCAGGCCGGCTTCCCGCGCGCCTGGAGCCGCAGGTCGTTCCAGGTGTCGAAGAACAGCTTCCGGCGCCCCGGGGCGACGAACGGTGCCAGCGGGATCGGCCGGTCCACCGTGAGCAGGATGTCGTCGACGTAGTAGTCGACATTCGAGGTGTCGTGCCCGTTGTCGCCGATGAACGAGAACTTGTCCACCGGCGAGCCCGGCTCGTTGAAGGCGTTCGGCTGGGCCTTCAGGGAGACCAGGGTCCCGTCGCGCCCCTCCTCGCGGATCGCCAGGTCGTAGGTGCCGGCGCCGACGTCGTACGCCACGTCGACCAGGTACCAGGCGAACGGCCGCAGGGTCAGGAGCCTCGTCGGGATGCTGTCGGTGTAATGGTAGAGAGAGCCGGCGCGCGTCTGCAGCCAGAACGCCACGCCCCCTGTCTTGAAGGTGAACCCCGCGGGGCCCGCGAGCGCGACGTTCAGCTGCTCGAGCGGGTCGGCCATCATGAGGGCGAAGTGGGCGTACAGCGTGCCCGACTCGCGCAGCGGGAAATACCCCTGCAGCTCGGGGAAGTCGCCGTCGTCCGCGACGTCCCGGATCTCGACGGAGCGATAGCCGCTGTAGCGGAACGCCGTCGAGAGGTGCACCCGCCCCTTCGCCTTCTCGAACACGGCGAAGGTGTCGGGGCCGGTGGCGATCTCCTGGTCGTCGAAGCTGTAGCGGACGAGGGTGCCCGACGGGGACGCGGCCAGAAGCCGCGCCTGGGGGACGGCGAGCAGCGCCGCGGCCAGCACGACCGGCGCTACATGCCCGCGCGATAGCGTTCGAGCCATCGTCGCCACTCCTGGATCGCCGCGTCCCGCGCCCCGGCAGGGCCGGACGGGTCGAACCCCTTCGACTGTCCCGTGTGGATGACCAGCGCCTTCAGGGCGATGTCGCGCACCTGCTCCTTCGGGTCGGCGAGCGCGTCGATCAGCCGCTCGAAGAGCCTCAGCTTCTGCGGCTCGCCCAGGTGGATCTGGTCGTGCGCCAGGGCGCAGGCCGCCTTGTCCCGGAACAAGGGGTTGCCGTCGTTCCGCATGGTGTCGAGCAGGGCGTCCACCACGTCGGGGTCGGCGCTCACCCGGCCGATCGCCCACTGCGCCTGCAGCCGAAGCTCCGGGTTCGGCGTGTGCAGGTCGCGCAGCAGGACGCGCTTGGCCTCCGGAGACTTCCAGCCCAGCCCGTAGAAGACCGAGGCGATCGAGGTCCTCTCCGGCTCGCCGGAGCGCTCGTAGAGAGACGCCAGGACGGGAAGGACGCCGGGGCCGATGGCGCGGATCTCCTCCAGCCGGACCTGAGGAACGACGAGGGACTCGATCCGGGCCCCGTCGATCGGGGCCGCCGCAAGGCAAAAGAGGGCGACGGCGGGGATCGCCAGGGGCCGGAGCTTCGGTCGGGCCAGGACACACCTCCGAGGTCGTTCTCCTGCAATGTAGGTCCGGCGCGGATCTCCGGGCAACGGGTACCGGCCCGTCGGGCCCCGCGCGTTACAGGACCGTGATCGGGGCGGGAAGGTGAGGTAGACTGTCCGGACCTGAATCAAGCCCGGGGAGGGACCGCACGGTGTCGGAAGGCGGTTGCCGACAGGGCCCCGAAGGGGCGCGGGACGCGCGCCGCCCGGGCCGCAAGCCGTTTCTCCTCGAGGTCCGTCGGCGCATCGCCACGCTGACCTTCGACCGTCCCCCCGTCAACGTCCTCGACACCAAGAGCCTCAGGGAAATGACCGCGGCGCTGAAGCGCGTGGTCGGGCGCGAGGACATCGGCGCCCTGGTGGTGCAAGGGGCCGGCAGGACGTTCAGCGCGGGGGTGGACATCGGGGAACACCGGGCGCCGACGGTGCACGCGATGATCCACGGCTTTCACGACTTCTGCCGGGCGATCCTCGAGTTCCCCCGGCCGACCATCGCCCGCGTGCACGGGGCGGCGCTGGGCGGCGGCTGCGAGGTGGTCCTGTGCTGCGACGTCGTCGTGGCGGCCGCCTCGGCGCGCCTGGGCCAGCCGGAGATCACGCTGGGGGTCTTCCCGCCGCTCTCCGCCGTTCTTCTCCCCCGCATCGCCGGCCGGGCCGCGGCGAAGATGATCCTCCTGGGGGAGGAGGTCAGGGCGGAGGAAGCGCTAAGGCTCGGGATCGTGAGCGAGGTCGTCCCCGACGAGCGCCTCGACGAGCGCGTCCTGGAGCTGGCGGAGCGGGCGGCCGGGCTGTCCTCCGCGGCGCTCTCAAGGGCCCGCCTGGCCCTGCGTCGCGGCGGCGAGGGGCCGTTCGAGGAGGCGCTCCGCGCCGTGGAGACGATCTACCTGGACGATCTGATGCGGACGGAGGACGCCGCCGAGGGGATCGAGGCGTTCCTGGAGAAGCGGCCGCCCCGCTGGACGCACTCCTAGAGCGCCGGGGCCGCCGCCGGCTCGGCCTGCCCGACGAACGCCCCGAGATCGTCCAGAGCGCGCCGGACCAGCGCGGCTTTCTTCTGCTTCTTGTCGCGGATCTCGCGCGGCAGGGGCGGCAGCAGCCCGAAGGCGACGTTGGTCGGCTGGTAGTGCGCCGGATCGGACGACGAGATGTAGCGCGACAGCGCCCCCAGGGCGGTGGTCGCCGGGAAGATCAGGGGCGGCTGGTCCTCCGCCAGGCGCGCGGCGTTGATCCCGGCGATGAGCCCGGAGGCCGCGGACTCGAGGTACCCCTCGACCCCCGAGATCTGGCCGGCGAAGAACAGGTCGCGGCGACGGCGCGCCTGGAACGTCGGAAGCAGGATCGCCGGTGCGTTGATGTACGAGTTGCGGTGCACCTGCCCGAGGCGCGGGAACTCGGCGCGCTCGAGGCCGGGGATCATCCGGAAGACCCGGATCTGCTCGCCGAATTTCAGGTGGTTCTGGAAGCCGACCATCGAGTAGAAGTCGGCCGCCAGGTTGTCCTGCCGCAGCTGGACGACGGCGAACGGCTGGCGGCCGGTCTTCGGGTCGACCAGGCCGACCGGCTTCATCGGCCCGAACGACAGGGTGTCCCGGCCGCGCCGGGCCATCTCCTCGATCGGCAGGCAGCCCTCGAAGTAGAAGATCTCCTTCTCGAAATCGTGCGTCGGCGCCTCGGCCGCCGAGAGGAGCGCCTTGTGGAAGGCGTCGTACTCCGTCTCGGTCAGGGGGCAGTTCAGGTAGTCCTCCCCCCCCTTGCCGTAGCGCGAGGCGCGGAAGACCTTGTCAAGGTCGATCGAATCGGCCTCGACGATCGGCGAGATGGCGTCGAAGAAGTACAGGTAGTCGCGTCCGGTGAAGGCGGCGATCGCCCCTGCGATGGCGTCCGACGCCAGGGGCCCGGTGGCCACGATGGCGGGCCCCTCGTCCGGGATCGCGCGCACCTCGCCGCGGATGACCCGGACGTTCGGCAGCCCCTCGATCGCCTCGGTGACGCCCCGGGCGAAGCGCTCGCGGTCCACCGCCAGGGCCCCGCCGGCCGGCACCTTGACCGCATCGGCGACCTTGATGATGAGCGAGTCGCAGCGCCGCATCTCCTCCTTGAGGAGGCCGGACGCGGTGTCGAGCAGGTTCGACTTGAGGGAGTTGGAGCAGACGAGCTCGGCCAGGTCGGACGTGGCGTGGACGGGCGTGCCCCGGACCGGGCGCATCTCGTGGAGCTCGACGCTCAGGCCGCGGCGCGCCGCCTGCCAGGCGGCTTCCGAGCCGGCGAGCCCGCCTCCGACGATGATGACCCGCGATCCTCCCATGCTTCGACTCTCCCTGCTGATGTGGGACTCCCGCGCCAGGCTCGTCCGCGCGGGCATGGAATCTGGATGAAGGGCGGGATTATAGCACGCGGCCCGCGACGGCCCGGGGGCCGGGACCCGACGCGCGGAACGACGCGGTCAGGGGGCCGCGCCGTACTGCCGGACCAGCGTCCTGAACTCGGCCCGGCCGGCCTCGTCCGGAAGCGCGGCCTCGATCGCCGGCGCGTCCGGGCTGCCGGACATGAAGAGAAGGACCGCGAAGCCGACCAGGACCTCCGTCGCGTTGAACCGGCAGTGGCCGTATCGACCGATCGGAATATTGATGTGCCGGCCGAACGACCCGGTGAGCAGCGTCTTGAAGGTGTACAGCGGCTGGTGCCAGTAGGGAATGATCGGGTCGCCGGTCGTGTGCAGGGTCACGAGGGGGCGCGACAGGCGGCCGGTCGTCTGGTAGCCGGTCTGCATCGCGCCCAGGGCCGTGAGATCGGGGAAGAAGCGCGCGACCCCCCGGTTGAGCGCGGCGTCGTCATCCGAGCCCTTGTACATGCGGAACATGTTTCCGAACGGCTGGCCGCCGAGCTTCGCCCGGGCGTCGTTGTTGCCGAACACGACATACCAGGCGAGCCCGAGGATCGTCTCTTCGACGGTGGACGGGTCCGCCGCGTCGACGGAGGCGCGGGTGACGGCCAGAAGCTGCCGGGCGGCCGCCGGGTTCGCGGCGACCGCCGCCCGGATGGCCGGCTCGTAGACGGCGAAGAAGTCGTCGATGAGCGCGGCGGGGACATCGACCGCGCTTCCGGGGAGGACACCGGGAAAGAAGTAGTCGAACACGACACGGAAGTCGCCGTCGTAATTGATCTGCCCGCGGAAGTCGCCGATCGGTCCGCAGGCGGACAGGCCCCCCGCGAAGATTTCCGGGTGCCTCTCGACAGCGAGGGCGGTCACCAGCCCCCCCTCCGAGGGACCGACCAGGAAGATCCGCCGCGCCCTGCCGTGGGCCGCGGCGAAGAGGCTTGCGAGGTCGACGACGTCGTCGACCCCCTGGACGATGGCCAGGCCGTTGGTCGAGTAGCTCGTGGTCGCGAAGGCGAAGCCGAGGGAATTGACCAGCTCCGGCACCGAGGTCCCGTCCGGCAGGTTCAGCTGGTCCTCGGGGATGGCGACCGGCTCGTTGAACCCGACATAGCCGTGCGCGTAGATGACCAGGTCGCCGTTCCAGGTCGCCGGCATGCAGATGCGGTAGATCGCCCCGCTCGCCTGCGTGCCGTCCGGGTCGCAGGTGCCGGCCGCGGCGGCCGCGGGGCCGAAAACGGCGAGGGCGAGAAGCAGAATGACCGGCAGCGCACGGATCGGTCTGACCATCGAATTCCTCCCGTGGATTGGCAACACCTTAACCCCTGAAGCCGGCCGCCGTCAATTACAATGGGCCGGGCGCACGCCATCCACCCGACCGGAGGGACCGATGGGCTCGACGAACAGGATCGCCGTCGTCACCGGGGCGAACAGAGGCATCGGCTTCGAAACCTGCCGCCAGCTGGCGCGCCGCGGCATGAAGGTCATCCTCGCGGCGCGCGACGAGGCCAGGGGCCGGGCCGCGGCGGACGCTCTGCGACGCGAGGGGCTCGACGTCGGGTTCGGCCGCCTGGACGTGGCCGACCCCGAGAGCGTCGCCGCGTTCGCAGGCTTCATGCAGAAGGAGCACGGACGGGTGGACGTGCTGGTGAACAACGCCGGGATCATGCTGGAGAAGCACGACTCGGGCTTTCCGACCGTCTTCAAGGCGCGGATCGAGATGCTGCGCGAGACGATGGAGACCAACGTCTACGGGGCGCTGCGTGTCGTCCAGGCGCTCCGGCCGCTCCTCCCCGACAGGGGGGACGGGGCGCGCATCATCAATGTCTCGTCCGGGATGGGGCAGCTGACCGACATGAACGGCGGCTACGCCGGCTACCGCCTGTCGAAGGCGGGGCTCAACGCGCTGACCCGCATCCTCGCCGACGAGCTGAAGGGGACCGCCATCCGGGTGAACTCGATCTGCCCCGGCTGGGTGAAGACCGAGATGGGCGGCGAAGGGGCCCACAGATCCACGGAGCAGGGGGCGGACACCATCGTCTGGCTGGCGACGGAGCCCAAGGTCCCGACCGGCGGGTTCTTCAGGGATCGGAAGGCGATTCCCTGGTGATCCGGCGCTGCCGGAAGAACGAGGAGAGGCGCCGCCCCGGCTTCGCGGGGGCGACTCCACCCATCCCGTAGCCCAGCTCGGTCAGGAGGTCCCCCGCCACCGCCTCGAACCGACCGCGCATGTCGGCCCCCATGTCGCGCTTCCATCTTTCGACGTTCGACGGATCGGGCGGGCTGAACTCCGGGTCCTGCCGCTCGTGGAAGCGCTCCATGGCGGGATCGTACGGGAGATCGATGAACTCGCACACGCGGCGCAGCTCGGCCGGCGGGTCGGTGATCAACCGCTCGTAGCGGACCTCGAGGTAATGCGCGCAACCCTTCGCCAGCAGGCGCGTCTTCTTGATACGCGCGCGCCAGTCGGCGGCGAGCGCCTCGATCTCGCCGTCCGGAGCGAACCAGAGCCCGGTGACCGACAGCGCCGCGTCGCGGCCGTCCCGGATCACGTGGATGAAGCGGGCCTCGGGGAGGACCGCCTGGATCGCGTCGAGGTGCGCGCCGTACGCCGGCGTGCGGTCCCCCGAGCGCGGTTTCCCGGAGGGCGCGGCGCAGAGGCGGTAGAAGGCCCGCACTCCGTCCCCCAGGTCGAACGGCTCGATCGCCTCGAGGGCCGCGCGGAACGCGTCCACCTCCAGACGGAAGCCGCTCCAGGCGGGGGACAGGGTGACGATCCTGAAGAACGCCTCCCGCCCGTCGGCCATGCCGGCGGCCAGGACGCGCCGCGCGTCGGGGAGAAACCCCGTCTCCGCCGGGATCGACAGCTCGGAGTGGGCATCGAGCATCAGGCGAAGGAGGGTCGTCCCGGAGCGCGGCACGCCTACAATGAACGGGAACGGTGGATGCATGAAGTGCAGCATTGTACAGCGGGAGTTCCTTTCCGTCGCTCCGAGGTGAGACATGTCGAAAAAATTCCTGATCGGCTTCATGGTGGGGCTGGCCTCGATCTCGTCGCCGCGATCGGCCGAGCGGCCGGTCCACACGTTTTCCATCGTGGCGCGCGACCCCGCGACGGGTGAGCTGGGCGTCGCCGTGCAGTCGCACTGGTTCAACGTCGGATCGATCGTGCCGTGGGCCGAGGCCGGCGTCGGCGCGGTGGCGACCCAGTCGTTCGTCGATCCCGCGTACGGCAAGCTGGGGCTCGACCTGATGCGCGCGGGCCGGAGCGCCCCCGACGCGCTCCGGGCGCTCCTGGCCGGCGATGAAGGGCGCGAGGTGCGCCAGGTGGCGATGATCGACGCGCAGGGGCGCGTCGCGGCGCACACGGGCGCCAAGGACATCCAGGCGGCGGGCCACATCGTCGGGGCGACCTATTCGGTGCAGGCGAACCTGATGCTGAGCGAGGCCGTGTGGCCCGCCATGTCGCGCGCCTTCGAGGCGACGAAGGGGGACCTCGCCGAGAGGATGCTGGCGGCGCTCGACGCGGCGCAGGCGGCCGGAGGGGACATCCGCGGCCGGCAGTCGGCGGCCCTGGTCGTCGTGACCGGCAAGTCGACCGGCCGGCCGTGGGACGACCGTCTCTTCGACCTTCGCGTGGACGACAGCCCCGAGCCGCTCAAGGAGCTCCGCCGCCTGGTGACGCTGCAGCGCGCCTACGGCCACATGAACGCCGGCGACCTGGCGGTCGAGAAAAAGGACAACGACCGGGCGCTGTCCGAGTACGCCGCCGCGGCGAAGCTCGTCCCCGACAACGCCGAGATGGTCTACTGGTGGGCCGTCGCCCTGGTCAACATGGGGCGGGTGGACGAGTCGCTTCCCCTGTTCAGAAAGGTGTTCGCCATGGACAGGAACTGGGCGACCCTGACGCCCCGCCTGCCGAAATCGGGCCTCCTCCCCGACGACAAGAAGATCATCGACCGGATCGTCAAGGCCGGGAAGGACTGAGGCCCGCGCGGGACTTCGCCTTGATTCCGGGGGCGGCGGAGGGAATATTGGCCGCATGAGCCACAGAGCGGCCCTGGTCGCGATCCCGGTCCTGGTGGTCCTCGCCGCGACCGCGGCCGATCCCGGGGTGAAATACGGCGACGCCGTCCCCGCCGTGATAAGGCCTTCGGACCTGGAGCGGATCGAGCGGTCGCTCCACCTGTCCCGCTTCTCGGTCATCGCGGCGGTGCGCCTCGGCGCCGAGGAGGGGCGCGAGGCGGTGATCGCCGAGCCCCTCTCCGACGCGGCGCTCGCCCGGGTGAAGGCGGCGTGCGAAGCGGGCGGGTTCTGCCCCGACCCGGTCGGGTTCGTGGCCGCGCGCGTGCGGATCGTGGTCCTGGACGGGCCGGACATCGTGCCGATCGCGACGATCGAGAAGCAGGCGCTGTCCCGCGGGAGACGGCTGGTCGACCTGGAGGGTCTCGGCCTCGAGGGGGAGATCCTGGGCTGGAACGGCCGGGCCGAGGGGGCCAACGGCCACGTCGCCCTCGCCCTGACGCCGATCACGGTGTCCGGCGACGGCCCGGCCGTCGCCGGTCTCGATCCGCCGCTGCTCGTGCGCTTCAATCCGGATCGCGGGCGCTTCCAGGCTTACGACTGCCTGCGGACGGAGGACGACACCGTCCGCTGCGACTTCCGCGACGAGCCCGGAGACTGAGGAGCTCTCCGGGACTCAGGAGTTGACGGCCTTCTTGTAGCCGCATCCCTCGTGATCGCAGAACAGGGTCGTGCCGTCCTTCTTGGTGATCTTCTCGAGGACGTAGGGGTTGCCGCACGAGGGGCAGCTCTCGGCGATGGGGCGGTACCAGGTGACGAAGTCGCACTTGGGGTAGTTGTTGCAGCCGAAGAAGACCCGCCCGCGGCGCGAGCGGCGCTCGACGATCCGGCCGCCGCACCCGTCGCGCGGGCAGTCGAGGCCGACCTCCTTCAGCTTGATGTACTTGCACTCGGGGTAGTTCGAGCAGGCGGTGAACTCGCCGAAGCGCCCGTCCTTGACGGCGAGCGGCTTGGCGCACTGGGGGCATTTCTCCTCGAGGATCCGGTCGGGCTTCTTGGTGACCGTGATCTTCCCTTCCCGGTCCATGGCGATCTTCTTGGTGTTGCGGCACTTCGGGTAGGCGGAGCAGGCGATGAACGGCCCGAAGCGCCCCTTGCGCAGGACCATGGCCGAGCCGCACTTCTCGCAGGTGCCGTGGACCTCCGGGATGGCCGGGGTCTCGACGGCGCCACCCTCGGCCTTGCCGCCGCTGCCGTTGACGACGGTCGTGATCTCCTGCGTGTTCTTGCAGTCCGGGTATCCGGAGCAGGCCATGAAGCGCCCGTAGCGGCCCCACTTGATCACCATCGGCTTGCCGCACTTCTCGCAGGTGCGGTCGGTCGGCTCCTCCATCTTCTTGATGTTTTCCATGTTGGCGGTGGCCGCCTTGAGGTCCTTGCTGAACTGCTTGTTGAACCCCTTCAGGGCGTCCACGTAGTCGAGCCGGCCCTCCTCGATCTCGTCGAGCTCCTCCTCCATCCGGGCCGTGTACTTGACGTCTAGAATCTCCTTGAAGTGCTCCACCAGGAGATCGGTCACCGTCAGGCCGAGCTCGGTCGGGACGAACTTCCCGTCGACCTTTTCGACGTAGTCGCGCGTCTGCAGCGTCGCCAGGATGGTGGCGTAGGTCGAGGGGCGCCCGATGCCGTTCTCCTCCATCTCCTTCACCAGGGAGGCCTCGGTGAAGCGCGGGGGCGGCTGGGTGAAGTGCTGCTTCGGATCGAGCTTCTGGAGCTTCAGCCGGTCCCCCTCGGCGAGCGGCGGCAGGGCCCGGGCGGCGTCGTCCTCTTCCGGCGCGTCCGCCCCGTCCTTGCGGCTCTACTCCACGATGTCCTGGTAGACCGCCAGATAGCCGGCGAACCTCATGATCGACCCGGTGGCGCGGAACACGCACTTCGCGGCCTCGATGTCGGCGGTCGTCACGTCGAACACGGCGGATTTCATCTGGGACGCGACGAAGCGGTTCCAGATCAGGCTGTAGAGCAGGAACTCGTCCTTCTGCATGTACTGCTTCACGCGGTCGGGCGCCAGCTCCATCGAAGTGGGGCGGATCGCCTCGTGCGCCCCCTGCGTCATCTTGCCCGTCTTGAAGACGCGCGGCTCCTCGGGCAGGAACTCGGGGCCGTGCGCCTTCACGATGTAGTCGCGCACCTCCTGCATCGCCTCCGGGGCGATGCGGGTCGAGTCGGTCCTCATGTAGGTGATGAGACCGACCGTGCCGAGGTCGCCGAGGTCCATACCTTCGTACAGGCGCTGCGCCAGGGTCATCGTCTTGCGGACGGTGAAGCCGAGCTTGCGCGAGGCGTCCTGCTGCAGCTTGCTCGTGATGAAGGGGGGGACCGGGTTCTTCTTCTTTTCCTTCGCCTCGACCGAGCGGACGACGAAATCGGCCCCCTTGAGGGAGGCGACGGCGGCGTCGGTCTCGGCCTGCGTCTTGAGATCGGCCTTCTTGTCGTCGATCTTGACGAGGCGGGCCTCGAACGGGGGCGGCTCCTTGGCCTCGAGCATGGCGCCGAGCGTCCAGTACTCCTCCGGCTTGAACGCCTGGATCTCGCGCTCGCGCTCGACCACGATGCGCAGGGCCACGGACTGCACGCGGCCGGCCGACAGGCCCCGGCGGACCTTGTCCCACAGGAGCGGGCTCACCTTGTAGCCCACCAGCCGGTCGAGGATCCGCCGCGCCTGCTGCGCGTCGACCTTGTTGGAGTCGATCTTCTCGGGGTGGTCCATGCCGTGCTGGACCGCGCGCTTGGTGATCTCGTTGAACATCACGCGGTGCAGGTTCTTGTTGGTCTTCTTCAGGACCTCGGCCAGGTGCCAGGAGATCGCCTCCCCCTCGCGATCGGGGTCGGGGGCGAGATAGATCTTGTCCGCCGTCTCGGCCGCCTTCTTCAGCTCGTCCATCACCTTCTTGCGGCCGGGGAGGATCTCGTACGTCGGCTTGAAGTCCTTCTTCTCGTCGACGCCGAGGCTCTTCTTCGGAAGGTCGCGGACGTGTCCCATCGACGCCTTGACGACGAAATTCCGGCCGAGGAACTTGTTGATCGTTTTCGCCTTGGCCGGCGACTCGACGATGACCAGCGACTTCTTCAATCTCTCTCCTTCGCCCCCGTGCTCCCCTTCCGCCCGGGCGCTCTATCTTTTGAAAATAGTGGCTGTCGTCATAATTTGCAAGCGGTCGCCTGAAACCGGCGCCCCGGGAGCTGCCGGACGAGCCCCTTCAGCTCCAGCTCGAGCAGCGTCGCGAGGAGCGCTCCCGGCGCCATCGCGCACGCCTCA